>NZ_VMLG01000006.1:0-42890 GCF_013276565.1 Streptococcus sp. 53 | reverse complement strand
CTCTTCAAACCACGTCAGCTTCGCCTTGCCATAAGTATGGTTACTGACTTCGTCAGTTCTATCTGCAACCTCAAAACAGTGTTTTGAGCTGACTTCGTCAGTCTTATCTACAACCTCAAAACAGTGTTTTGAGCAGCCTGTGGCTAGTTTCCTAGTTTGCTCTTTGATTTTCATTGAGTATTACTCTCTCTTGTCACTTCTTTCTATTCTACCATAAAGTCCAGCCTTTGAAGAACTTTTACTAGAATACAAGGCTTCTGTCTCTCTTTGCCATATTGGGCATCAAAAAAGAGGGAAGCTCCCTCTTTTACGAATTCAATGCTGCTAGGGTATCCAAATACTGGTTGTTGATGACTGCCAAAATATAGGTATCTGCCTTCAAAAGGTCATCTGGTCCAAATTCAACATCCAATGGGGAATTTTCCTGCTCTCGGAAACCCAAAATATTCAGATTGTATTTGCCACGGAGGTCTAATTCACTCAAACTTTGACCTGCCCAAGACTGAGGAATCTTCATCTCCACAATAGAGACATTTTTATCCAACTGAAAGACATCAACACTATTATGGAAAAGAATGGTCTGTGCTAGGGACTGCCCCATTTCATACTCTGGCGAAATCACCGAGTCAGCTCCAATCTTTTCTAGCACTTTCTTAGCTGTATGACTTTTGACCTTGGCAATAACAGTCGGTACCCCCAAACTCTTACAGTGCATAACCGCAAGCACACTCGACTCCAGATTTTCACCTGTCGCGACTACAACGGTATCGCAGGTATCAATTCCTGCTGATCTCAATAATTCTTCGTCTGTGATGTCACCAATCACTCCACGCGCCAAAACTGGCTCAAACTGATTGATGCGCTCTGCGTGGTCATCAATAGCGATAATATTCATATCCTGCTTGGCTAGGGCAGCTAGTACACTGCTCCCAAAAATTCCCAAGCCTAAAATTCCAATCGTACGATCTGACATGCTCTTTCCTTTCTTAACCAATACTAATATCTGCTTTCATATAGTGAATCATATCTTTCTTTTCTGGATGGTAATCTGCTAGACTGACCAGCAGGGTCAAGGGACCAATTCGTCCGATAAACATGAGAACCATAATCACACTTAGAGCTAATTTCCCTAAATCTGGAGTTAAATTTGCCGTCACTCCGACTGTCCCAAGAGCAGAAATGGTTTCAAATATGAGGTGGATAAAAGGAGGATTTCCCTTGGCTGTCATCCCTAGTAAAATCAAGCCCAGCAAGAAGGTCATCAAAAAGATAATAAAGACACTAAAGGATTTTTGAACCGTTCGCGGCGCAATCGTCCGTCTCGCAACATTGGCATGAGGCAAGCCCAAAAGCTCACTTCGTGCAAAGACTAAGAGGACAAAAAATGTCGTGATTTTGAGTCCCCCAGCTGTTCCTCCTGGAGCCCCACCTAGAAACATCTGCAAGATATAAATCAATAAGGTAACAGGACGAGCCATGCTGTAATCAATTGTCCCAAAACCAGCCGTTCTCATGCTGACAGTTTGGAAAAAGCTGACCAAGACCTTATCTGCAACAGGGAGATTGCCAATCGTACCTGCATTGTTCCATTCAAGAACGAGACTGCTCACCGTCCCAAAAGCTAGGAGCCCCACCGTCAGTAATAAAACCAGTTTGGTGTGAAAATGCAGGCGCCCTTTTTTCTTTTTCCCTATATGCGTAGCAAGGTCAAACCAGACCATAAATCCAAGACCACCTGTGATAATCAAGCCTGCGATGACCAGATTGACCAAGGGATCAGTCTGAAAAGCAATCAAGCTCGTACTTCCAAAATTATCAAAACCTGCATTACAGAAGGCGGATATAGCTAGAAAAATAGCACTAAAGAGACCGCGTCCCCAGCCAAGTTGAGGAACAAAACGAAAACTGAGAAATAGAGCTCCCAAACCCTCAACCAAAAAAGTCGTGAGAAAAATAGAATAGACAAACTTTCTCAAAGATCGAGTCTCTCCATAACTAAAACTATCTTGAATAGTTGCACGGCTACGAAGACTAAGCTTTTGCTTACTCTGGATATAGAAAACCCCAATAAAGGTCATGAGCCCCAGACCACCAATCTGAATCAAGAACATACAAATGAGCTGACCCCAAATATTGTAGGTGGCAGCGACAGGCTGGGTAAAAAGACCTGTCACACAGACCATGGATACAGTTGTAAAGAGATGATCAAAATAAGTCGCTCGAGAGCTAGGCACTTGCACAAAAGGCAAGCTCAAAAGAAGAGAGCCTAGTAAAATGACCAAGGCGAAACTCAAAAAAATACGACGGGCAGGCGATAAACGAGATAAGCCTAGCTCTATTTTTTCCTTAGATAATTTAAATAACATACATCCATTGTACCATAAAAAGAAGGAGAGGGGTTAGATCTGAAAGGCTATTTCAAGGCAGAGTTCTAGCGCCTTATCAAAAGCTTCCGAGCCCCAGTCACGACTATCGTACTGGTCCAAGTCAGCTAGGGAATCTGCTGTGAACAACAATTCTCCCCAGAGAACCCCACGCAGTTGGGCTACTGCCGCAAGCGCAGCACACTCCATCTCTACAACAGCACAGCCTTTTTCCTTACGATAAGCCACCTTTTCAGCCGTTTCTCGGTAAAAACCGTCTGTCGTCCAGGTCATGACTTCTTCATAAGGAATCTCTCTGGCTTCCAAAACTTGCTCAATAGCAGCAATAGCCTCTGGCTGCATTTCCATATAACGAGAAGGTGCCACATAGTGGTAACTGGCTCCTTCATCTCGCAGAGCGCGAACAGGGACTAGAAAGGCATTTTCCTCTATATCGGCTAGCACACCACAGGTACCTGTGGAAATAATCTTCTCCACACCATATCCAATCAACCAATCCATAAACTGGGCTGCTGGAGCTGAACCAACAGGAGCCTGAGCCAGACAAATTTCCTCACCCTTGTAGTTGATGACATAGACTGGATAGGTTTTGGTAGCAGAAACGAATTCGCCGACACAATCCGCCCCTACTTCCCTCGCATAGCGGTCAATCTCCTCTTCTAAAAAAGCATAGACACACTTCTTGGGCAAGTGCAAGTCCAGCCCCTCGTGATTGGGCATGATAACCGCCTGAGGATTGTCATCAAACTCTAAAATGGGAATCGCATGCTTCTGAATCATAGTCTACCTCCTCTAATTTTGTACTATTGTATCAAAAGCTGACCGAATGTCAAGGAGGAGGCTGAGAATAAAAACAATACAATAACAATATTTTTGACAGAGACTCTTTTTAATGGTACAATGGACTTGCTTAAAAGTTCGATGAAATAAGCATATAAGAAAACACCACCGGTTGCCGCCAGTGGTGTTTTTTTGCGCTTGCTCAAGGCGCTCAGGCTATTTCTTTTTCTTGTCGCATTTGCTTGCTACAAATCGGATAAGCCACTCCGATAAGACATTCGCTAGTGTACCAGCAAGAATAGGTAGCAAGACAAGTTCGATGAAAACGCACATAAGATCACCTCCTGCCTGCGCAGTCTAGTGTTTGCGACCTTACTATTGTATCATCTTTGACTGAAAATAAATAGAAAAATCATTGATATCATCTAGTCATCCACAAAAACTCTCTCCTACACTAATACTTCTTGTATCAAAAAGCATCCCAATTACAAGATGCTTTGCAATTGCTTAATGAAGCAGACTTGCTAAGATATAGAGTAGGTGAATGTGAACCGGGTAAAAATGTAGAAGAAGTTTTTATCTCCACTCCGTTTTTCTCTCAAGGAAAAGAAAGAAATTAGCGGATTTCCCTACAATAAAATTCGTGTCACCATTGACCAAAATCTAACCTATCGTGATGAGAATGTCAGTTTATTTTCAGGAAAGGACGGTTTCCCTCTACTAAACGAGGACATTGTCATCATGGAAATTAAAGCACCTGGTAGAAAACCCCAATGGCTACAAGATATTCTCGACCAATATGGACTGGTAGAGCAGAAATTTTCAAAATACAGCTGCGCCTACCACAAGTCTCAGGGGCTGGACTATAGCCCACGACCAAGCACAGAAAGTGTAGGTACTACTTATGTCTAATCTTTTCAACTCCATTTTCAACGACACAACTGCTACTGCAGACCCTATCCAGCTCTTTCTAGCTCTCTTGGTCAGCCTGATTTTAGGTTTGGCGCTGACCTGGGCTTACAAACACCGTACCCTCTATACACGGGAATTTGCTGTTAGTTTGACCCTACTCCCCTGCTTGATGACCTTGGTCATCTTTCTGGTAAATGGCAACTTAGGAACCTCTATCGCTGTTGCAGGAACCTTTAGCCTCATTCGTTTCCGTTCAGCAACGAGTGGTTCACGGGAACTAATTGCTATCTTTCTTGCCATGATTATCGGGCTGGCAGCAGGGACAGGCTACCTAGCTCTAGCGATTCTCTTCACTGTCTTTATCTTAGCGGTATGGCTTCTTTTAGAAAAGCAACAAAGCAAGAGCAATCACCAACGCCGCAGGCTATTGACCATCACAATCGCCAACCAAGAAAATCAACTTCAAACTATCCAATCTGGGCTATCACAATTCTGTACTGAGTTAGACCTCATCTCGATTGATACTAGCAGTGATGGAGAACAAGTCACCACTGTCTATGAAGTGGATTTCAAGGCTCAAACTAACGATTTCCAAATCATCAATTACCTCACTAAAGAACAAGATACTTACCAGGTTTCCCTAACTAAGAATGCCAAGAAGAGAAAGAATTTGTAATTTTCAAATCAAATAGCAAACTAAGAATCTCTTGAGTACCACCATTCTTTACCAATCAAAAAAACTCCGTAGTCTCTAGCGCCATAAATCCGGCTAGAGATTACAGAGTTATTTTTTAATCTAAACTTCCTACAAGAGTATATTATCTACTGAAAGGATATGGTATTTGTAGGGAATACTTTAAAGAGTTCTTACAGGAAGTCAGTATTAACTAGTTATATTAGGCTTATACTCTTCGAAAATCTCTTCAAACCACGTCAGCTTCACCTTGCCGTATAGATGTGACTGACTTCGTCAGTNNAAACGGTGTTTTGAGCAGCCTGCGGCTGGCTTCCTAGTTTGCTCTTTGATTTTCATTGAATATTAGTTTACCCATTCACCATTAGCATTGACTCTATAGCCATCTACAGTTGTGTTGACTGCAAGGGCACCTGAGCCATTGACATAGTACCATTTGTCTGATACTTTGAACCATTGGCTTGCTTTCATAGCACCTGATGCTTCAAGATAGTACCAAGTACCTCCATCTTTAAGCCAACCTGTTGCCATTGAACCATTAGCGTTTAGGTAGTACCATGAGCCGTTGACTTTAGCCCAACCTGTTGCCATAGCGCCGTTAGCGTTTAGGTAGTACCATGAATCATTGTATTGGAGCCATCCTGTCGCCATAGCGCCATTGCTGTTGAGGTAGTACCATGAGCCATTGTTTTGTAGCCAACCTGTTACCATAGCACCATTAGCGTTTAGGTAGTACCATGAACCGTTGTCTTGTAGCCATCCTGTCGCCGTTGAACCATCAGTATTGTAGAAGTACCACATACCGTTTTCTTGTTTCCAACCTGTTTTTGGAGCGGCTGGTTTAGCTGGTTCTACTACAGAATATGAGCTGTATGATGGAACATATGAAGGGTATGAAGGGACATATGTCGGATTAGATGGTCTTGCAGGAACAGAAGGTTGTGCTGGAGTGTCTCCAGCTGGTTTTGGAGCTGGGGCTGGAGTTTCTGGAGCTGGTTGAGATGGCTCTTCAGCTGGTTTTTCTGCTGGTTTTTCCGCTGGTTTCTCTGCCGGTTTTTCTGCTGGTTTTTCTGCTGGTTTCTCTGCCGGTTTTTCCGCTGGTTTTTCTGCTGGTTTCTCTGCCGGTTTTTCCGCTGGTTTTTCCGCTGGTTTTTCTTTAGCTTTATCTTCTTCTGCAGCTTTCTTATTTAATTCATCGATAAATTTTTCAGCTTGTTTTGCAGTTAAGCCTTTTTTGAAGCCTTCTACAATTTGTTTTCTTGTTTCATCTGATGCTGCTTTTAATGCTGCAATTGTATCAGCTTTTGCTTTTGCTTCTTCTGGACTATTAGTTTCAGCTTTTTCTAATTCTGCGATTGCTGCTTTCAATGCTGCATCATAGTTTGCTAAAAATTCTTCCTGAGCTGCTTTCTCTTCTTCTGCTGACTTTTTATTTGCATCATCGATTGCTTTTTCAGCGTCTTCTGCAGTTAAGCCTTGTTTGAAACCTTCTACGATTTTAGCTTTTGTTTTATCTGCTTCTGCTTTTAATTTTGCAATCGTATCTTGAATTTGTTCTTCTATTTCAGGATTATTTTTTGCATCTTCTTCTAATTTTGCAACCGTATCCTTTAATGCCTTGTCAAAATTAGCTAAAAATTCTTGTTGAGCAGCTTCTTCTTCCTTAGCTTCTTGTTCCTCTGCTACTTCCTCTTCTTTAGCTTTTTCTTCTACTTCTTTTTCAGCGTCTTCTGCAGTTAGACCTTTTTTGAAGCGTTCTTCATAGTCAGCTTTCTGAGCTTTAGTTCGTTTTTCAAATTCATCAATAAACCCTTGAATTTGATTTTCTAATTCTGAATCTCCTTTTGCATTGTCTAAATATTCTTTTAATTCTTTAACTGTAGCTTCTGCAGCTTTATCAAAATTAGATAAGAATTCTTTTTGAGCAGCTGCTTCTTCCTTAGCTTCTTGTTCCTCTGCTACTTCCTCTTCTTTAGCTTTTTCTTCTACTTCTTTTTCAGCGTCTTCTGCAGTTAGACCTTTTTTGAAGCGTTCTTCATAGTCAGCTTTCTGAGCTTTAGTTCGTTTTTCAAATTCATCAATAAACCCTTGAATTTGATTTTGTAATTCTGAATCTCCTTTTGCATTGTCTAAATCTTCTTTTAATTCTTTAACTATAGCTTCTGCAGCTTTATCAAAATTAGATAAGAATTCTTTTTGAGCAGCTACTTCTTCCTTAGCTTCTTGTTCTTCTGCTACTTCCTCTTCTTTAGCTTTTTCTTCTACTTCTTTTTCAGCGTCTTCTGCAGTTAGACCTTTTTTGAAGCGTTCTTCATAGTCAGCTTTCTGAGCTTCAGTTCGTTTTTTAAATTCATCAATAAACCCTTGAATTTGGTTTTCTAATTCTGAATCTCCTTTTGCATTGTCTAAATATTCTTTTAATTCTTTAACTATAGCTTCTGCAGCTTTATTAAAATTAGATAAGAATTCTTGTTGCTTCTCTGATAAAGATTGTTCAACAGCTTGTGGAGCGTCTTCTGCTTTTACAACAGTAGGCTGAGACGCAACAAAACCAGCCCCTAAGATAGCGACGCTGGCTAAACTTGTTAAAATCATTTTTTTCTTATTCATCATTTACCTCTTTTCTGATAATCATTTTCAGACTATACTATATTAAGTATACCCCCCCCACAAATCTTTGTCAAGTGTTTTATATTAAATTTTTGTTACATTTTTGTTCGGAATTTTATTTGTTTTATCAAAGTTTTTGTGAAAATCGTTTTGAAAACTTTGATATTTCTTTACATTTTCTTTCCTAGAGTTTCTCTTTTATTCTGGTGTGTATTTGCTTCTCACACTGCTTTTCTATTGCAGATGAGACTCAATGAAAATCAAAAAGCAAACTAGGAAGCGAATCGTAGGTTGCTCAAAACACTGTTTTGAGGTTGCAGATAGAACTGGCAAAGTCAGTAACATATACCTACACCAAGGCGAAGCTGACGTGGTTTGAAGAGATTTTCGAAGAGTATAAAGCTCACATTCCAGAAATAAACAGATACCAAAAGCAAATGTTCAAACTTGATTTTTGAATTAGGAATACTCCAGCGATGACTCGTCCTTATTTTCAGTGAATAGCAACTGACTCTAAACACTCCAAAAAAAGAGGCCAATGTTCGCCATCAACCTCTTTCTTATCATTCATTCTTTTTGCTAAGTAAGATGAATACTTTACCTATGGCCTGACATTTTCAGCCTAGTTTACCCATTCACCATTACCATTTACACGGTAACCATCTGGTGTTGTTGTGCTCACAGCCAAAGCTCCAGAACCGTAGGCATAGTACCAGTGTGGTCCAACTTTAAACCAACCCGTCTTCATGATACCTGATTCATCAAGGTAATACCAGGTACCATTTTCCTTGTACCAGCCTGTTTTCATAGCTCCTGAGCCATCAAAGTAGAACCATCTGCTACCATCTGTTCCCCAGCCTGTAAACATAGCACCTGAATTGCTCAAATAATACCAGCTACCAGAAACTTTTACAAATCCAGTCTGCATAATACCTAAGTCATTCAAATAGTACCATTTACCATCTGTTTTCACCCAGCCTGTCTGCACATCACCAGACTCATAAAAATACCATTTGCCATTAGATTCCACCCAACCAGACTGATCAGACGTAGACGCTCTAAAATCTTTCAGTGGTTTTTCTACAACCGTAGCTTTAGTTTTAACTGTTGAAAGGTTTGAGGCAGTCACTTCTGTGTACTGAACAGCAGAACCATATCCACCAGCCAATTCCTCTGAAGAAGCATCATCACCTAGAGTTTGAGCAATTGTAATAGCTTTGTATTGATTGTTAGGATTTTTAAAAGCTGCCATTCCCATGTGTGTAAATTTAGGGTTAATTAGCGACTCATAGTGACCAGATTTCCCGTTGTCTGAACCACTATTTTTTTTCTTCACATAATCTGCTTTTTCAGAACGCCATTGTTCAATAGCTTTTAGAAAACCGTCATGATTCCATGCCAAATTTTCTCCCATCATGCTGTTACCAGTTGGAAAGGCGCTCCAGATTTCTTTATTAGAAAGACGCTCATGTTTCATAGTCACAGATGCTTCTGTAGCTCTAACAAAAGCTGCCTTTTCTAGGTCAGTTGACCATTTGACAGGAACATACTTATCTACCAAACCTTCATCCGCTGCTTCTTTACGAATTTTATTGATAGCATCTAAAATAGATTGTTGATGAGGAGGCAAAAATTCTCCTTTGATTCCAACCAAAACATTGCCACTAGAAGGTTTTAGCACCTCTGAGGTCAATACATTGCCATCAGCAGATTGTGTTGCAACCAGTCTGTCATTCGCAAAAACATCATTTGTCAAAACTGCTCCTGCCAAGGTCAAGGCCAAGGCGCTAGCAAATACAATTTTCTTCATTTCTTTCTTACTCCTTATTGTAGTTTGAATATTATCTTAACAGATACCTTTCAACGTTTAATTATATCATATTTTCCTACTATTTGTCTTTGCTTACCTATTCCTAAATCCCAAAAGTAGGCACAATGATTCTTTTATTTCACAACAAGTTCATAACGTGTCTTACTGGTGAAGGTTTGACCAGCTTTGAGAATGACTTGGTCTTTGAGGTTACTGTGAATGGCATCTGGTAAAGCCTGCGCTTCAAGGGCAATCCCATTGTGCTGTACCATTGGTTTGCCAGCCACAAGTACACTCTCATCCACAAAGTTTGCTGTGTAGACCACAAAGCAGGGAGCCTCTGTCTTGAAAAGCAGGAAGCGACCTGAATTTTGGTCATAAAGGAATCCAGCATTGTCATGACCTGCAGGAAGGGCAAATGGATGATCCAAACCAGATACCAGTTGGATTTGCTCATCTTCTTCTGCAAAGATGTCTTTCAACAAGGCACCATTGTAGATGTGCTTGACCACATCACGACTAGCATCTGGAGTTTTTGCAGGAACACCGTCAGGAGCGATTGGGTAAATGCCCTCTGTATTTAGTTGGAAGACATGGCGGTCAATCGTCTGCGTGAAATCACCAGACAAGTTGAAATAGCTGTGGTTGGTTGGATTGACCAGCGTATCTTGATCGGTCGTCACCTTGTAGCTGATTTCATAGGCACCAGTTTCTTCTAAGTGGTAACTGATCCAAATCTTGAGATTTCCAGGGAACCCTCCTGTCCCATCTGTACGCTCTGTGTAGAGAGTCAAGCCATGGTCGCTCACCTCGACCAATTCAAACAAGCTGGAATCCCAACCAGTTGAACCACTATGGTTACAGTTGCTAGCATTGTTGACTTCAAGGTCATAGGTCTTGCCATTAAGCTCAAAGGTCGCACCTGCAATACGGCCCGCCACAGGACCTACGCTAGCTCCATGCTTGGGACTATTGCCTACATAGCTATCAAAATCATCAAAACCCAAGATAACATTGGCAAAATTTCCAGCCTTGTCAGGTGTGACATAGCGCAAGATAGTCGCGCCATAAGTCATAACCTCAAGTTGGTAACTACCGTCCGTCTCAAATCGATAGGCCAAGACATCCTTGCCCTCAACATTTCCAAATACACGCTCTGTGTATGCTTTCATTCTCTTCTCCTTTTACTATTTCTCTCAAGCAAACAAACCATAGAAAGCCTACTGACAATCTATGGTTTATCTGATAATTACAAATCCTCTTGTCAAGAATTTATAAATACTGTCTTATACTCAATGAAAATCAAAGAGCAAACTAGGAAGCTAGCCACAGGCTGTACTTTAGTACGGCAAGGCGAAGCTGACGTGGTTTGAATTTGATTTTCGAAGAGTATTACTTTTGATATTCGTGGATGATCACACCTTGTACCACACGGTTTACGGTACCTGTAGGAGACGGTGTATCTGGTTTATTTTCTACCTTGAGTGAAGTCAATAGAGCAAAGAGTTGGGCATAAACGATGTAAGGGAAGACACGGTAAATATCATTCAAGACACCGCCACAACCAAGGGCCACTTCTTTGACATTTTCAAGTCCAAAGGCTTGATCACTCAAAAGCACAACACGGCGAGCAATCTGATCACCAGCAACTTCACGAACCAAATCCAAGTCGTACTTGCGAGTGTAGTCTGTTGTTGTACAAAAGACCAAAACAACTGTATCTTCGTTGATAAGAGATTTTGGACCATGACGGAAGCCAACTGGGCTTTCATACATAGTCGCAACTTGACCAGCAGTCAGTTCCAAAATCTTGAGCTGAGCTTCATGAGCAAGTCCAAAGAAAGGACCAGCGCCTAGATAGATGACACGGTTAAAGTCTAGGTCAACAAGTTCTTTGACATCTTCTGCATTGTCTAGAATTTTACGGGCAAGACTAGATACAACTTCAAAACGTTCAGACTTAACAGCAAATTCTGTAGGATCAAAGACCAAGAGAGCTGTCAACATCATAGACGTAAAGCTAGAGGTCATGGCAAAGCCAGCATCATTAGAAGCAGCTGGTTGCAAAAGCAAGAGATTGCGGTCATCTCCATGAGCTTGAAGAGCCAATTTACCATCTGCCGCACACGTAATAGTCACTTGATAAAGCTCATCCACCAAGGCTTTTGCCAAATCAACAGTCGCCACACTTTCAGGCGAGTTCCCACTACGAGCAAAAGATACAAGGACAGTCGCCACATCTTTTTTCAAATAAGTTTCTGGATTGGCAACGATATCTGTTGTCGCAATAGCATTGAAATTCCATTTGCGTTCGTCATAGACTTCCTTAAAGTAAGGTACCAAGGTATCTCCCACATAAGCAGAAGTCCCAGCACCTGTCAAGATTACCTTGATATAGTCATGTTTATCAGCAATCCCTTGCAGGAAGGCTGCAATTTCTTCACGTTTTGCTTGATAAGATTCAAAAGCTTCTCTCCATACATCTGGTTGTTGGTAGATTTCACGTGTAGTGATTTCTGCACCCAATTCGAGCAAATCTTCTTTTGTATAATGTAGCATTGAGTTCCTCTTTTTCTATTAAATATGGGAATGGGAGTAAGCCCCATTCCCATGTATATTCTATATAAAATGCTCTAACGATTTTCACGTTGTCACATCGTATACTCAATGAAAATCAAAGAGCAAACTAGGAAACTAGCCGCAGGNNACTGACGAAGTCAGTAACACATACCTACGGCAAGGCTATACTAGCCTGGTTTAAAGAGATTTTCGAAGAGTATTATTCATCTTCGTCATCATCGAAGCTCGCTAACAGGTCATTAACTTTCACAATGCTTTCTGCAGCACGGTTCTTATAGTCCGCATCTGCACCTGTAAGGCTCGCATTGATAAATTCAATCACCATTGGCAGATTCATCCCTGCGTAGAGTTCAATGTCGCGACCTTCCATAATCAAACGACTGACCACGTTACATGGTGTTCCACCGAGAAGATCCGCAAAGACTAGGAAATCATCCAATCCTTCAATAGCAGCTTCAAATTTTGCAGTAAATTCTTCTGGGCCATCTTCTGGAAGAAGAGCTACTGTATGAATGTTTTCTTGTGGACCCATGATCATTTCAGTGCTACCTTTAAGTTCTTCACAGAAGCGACCATGGCTGACCAAAATTAATGATTTTACCATAAAACTTATTTAGGTCCCATTCCAAATGCAAAGTGACCAAGGGCAGAAAGACCTACTGCAAGAACGATAATGATACCGATAGCTTTAGTAGAGGTCATACCTTTCTTACCAAGCAACCAGAAGATAAAGGCAGTAAAGATTGCTGGAAGCAAACGTGGGAAGATTTGGTTCAAGATGTCTTGGAAATCAATCATCTTTTCACCGATTGGCAATTTATAAGAAATTTCAAAGTTGATCATTGTGGCTACAAGAGCACCCATCATGAAGACACCAAGTACAGATGCAGCGTCAATCAAAGCTGTCAATGTACTTTGCATGTTGTTGATAAGGTTAACCCCTTCTTTGTAGGCAAATTCTAACTGTTTCCAACGGAAGATGTCATACACTACTGCAACTGCAATCCAAAGGAAGATACCCCAAGGTTGGCCAGCGATAGCCATAGTTGCTGCGATAGATCCCATGATAGCAGGTACAAGCGAACCAAAGATTGTATCTCCAAGAGGAGCAAATGGTCCCATCAAACCTGTCTTGATACCGTTAACGGCATCTTTTGAACCTACACCATCTTTTTCTTCCATGGCAAGGTCAAAACCAGCGATAATGGTATGGAAGAATGGTGAAGTATTGAAGAATTGAGTATGAACTTTCATCATTTCTTTCAATTCAGGAGTTCCATCCCCATACATTTTACGCAATTGAGGCAAGATCATGTACAGGTAACCAGAAGCTTGCATACGTTCGTAGTTCCAACCTAATTGGAAAGTAAACAAGCTACGTTTATTGATTTGATTAAAATCTTCTTTTGTAAGTTTGTAATTAGAATTCGTCATCTTCGATTTCCCCACTTTCTGATGGTGTAGAAGGTGCTGCTACAGCTACTTTTTGGCTATTTTTGAAGTGAAGCACTGCAAGGAAGATACCTACGATAGAAATACCAATCATAGACAATCCTTTGAAGTTGTTCACGAAACCAATTTTTTCAGCAACATCTTTCGGTAGAGTGCCTACGATACCAGCAACAGCGCCACCAAGACCTGTTACATATGAGTAAAGAACAGTCAACATAGCTGTCAAACCGAATCCCATAGCAAGGTAGTGAAGGTTACGTTTAACTGGAAGATAACGAAGCAAGATTGCAAATCCAAGACCTGGAAGCATACGTCCTGCGAGTGTCAAGCCATCTGCAACCCATTGGTATTTTGTAACGAAGTCTACTACGTGTTGTACAAATTCACCACCAAAAGCAAGGGCAAAGAAGACTGGAAGGGCACGAGATAAAGCCCAAGGAATCGCACCAAGTAGGTAGTTGCGTTCAATACCTTTATAGTCAAAGCGTTCGATTGCAGCATCCACACGGTGAGCGAAGAAAGTAGTTGTCATACGACCAAGAACGTCGAAGTATGTCAAGAGAGCTGCTACTGGCACAGCGATTGTTGTAATTGCAAGTGCTGTATCAATTCCTTGTGAAACAGAGAAGGCTGTCGCAAGAACCGCACCAGAAGTTGCGTCGATACGAGAAGCACCACCGAAGGTACCAACCCCAAGAACGAACAGTTGCAAGTTACCACCGATAAGCAGACCAGTAGTCACATCTCCCATGATTAAACCAGTAATGAAACCAGCAAATACAGGGGAACCTGCAGATGAAACGATCGTCAACTCATCACAGATTTGATAAGCTGAGTACAAAGTGAGAAGTAAAATTTGCCACCATTGTATCATAACAATGACCTCCTAAAAATTTTTTCCTATTTTAATAAGCTCAAAAAGTCTGAAACTGGATCATTTGGAACCATTTGAGCAGTAAGTTTAACACCTTTTTCTGCCAGTTTGTGGAAATCTTCCACATCCTTGTCCACTACGTTGATAGAACGTGTGATGGCGCGAGTTTCTGGTGTTTGAGACATATTCCCAACATTAAGGGTTTCAAGTGGTACACCTGCTTCTACCAAACCAAGGAAACGGTCTGGTTTACGAGCAACGATAAAGAGACGTTGGCTATCGTATTTACCAGCAAGAATATTGGCTGCCGCTTTTTCAATTGGCAAAATACTCAATTTCACACCTGGTGGTGTCGCTAGTTTCAAACCACTCTTTTCAACGTCGTTGTTGACAACTTCGTCGTCCACAACCATAATACGTGAAACATTTAGTTTTCCAGCCCATAGATTGGCTACTTGTCCGTGGATCAAACGTCCATCGATACGGCATCCTACAATTGTCATAAGTTTTCCCCCTTTATATGTTTTAGTGTAGGTTTACGAGTTAAATAAATTTCTTCTTTATATTCACCTTCTGTTTCAAAGATAATGATGCGGTTGGCACCTTCCTTGAGATAGCTATGCGGAATATAAAGCGAGAGTGTTGGGCCAACGTTCCAAAAACGTCCTAGATGCTGCCCATTGACAAAGGCAACCCCCTTACCAAACTCAGACAAGTCTAGGTAAGTATCTTTCGGCTCCTCGACTGTAAAGTCATAAGCGTAAAAGGCTGGTTGTCCTTCTGTCCATCCTTTTGAAAAATCAATTTTCTCAGGATTATCCAGTGGTAGTGGATAGTGTTTCCAGTTTAGTAAGAAGTGTAAATCCTTGCAGACACCTGTTCGGATTCCTTTACGCTGCGTATCAGCTAAGAACTTGTGACCATAGTTGACACGCCCCATATTTTCTATCAAGATATCCAATCTAGACAGCGCTTTCTTTTTACCTTGATAAAAAATATCTTCCCCAATCTCTGTCTGATATTGGGTTTCAATCCACTGACCATCGACATAAAGCTGGGCCCTATCTCGACCATCAATGATACGAAGTCTTTCTTCTTCTGCATCCCAACTTGCCTCAGTGCGATAGAGAAGATAGCCATAACTTTGTCCTAGCTCCTCCATCTTTTGAGGATAGAGACTTTCTACTGGACTAGACAAGCTATCTAAGATTTCAAACAAGGAAACTTTTTCAGCAAGTGGAATAGCGTCCACTTTCATGCTTTCCTTATAGAGTGGTTCCAACTGCGGATACTCTGGGAAATGTGTCGCCATCATCTTCTTGACTGCCAGATATTTAGCAGTTGGATTTCCTTCTTCATCCAGAAGGGCATCGTAATCATAAGATGTAACTTGTGGCAGATCCAAAGTTCCTCGAGCCGAGCAACCATTCATGAAGCCAAAGTTTGTACCACCGTGGAACATGTAAAGATTGATGGAGCCTTGTTCCAAAACCTCTCGAACTGCATCTGCCAATTCCTTAGGATCCCGTGTGATAATCGGTTCTTTCCAACGATTGAACCAGCCATCCCAGAACTCCATACACATGAGCGGCCATTTCTTGCCATGTTCATCAAAGAATTCCTGCATCTGTGAAAAGTTGTACGGAGCTTTAGAACCAAAGTTGCCTGTTACAAAGAGGTCATCTTCGATTAAGGTTCCAGCTTTCAGAGTAGCTCTCCATGGACCATCTGATGTAAAGAGAGGACAGGTTACGCCACGCTCTTCCATCAACTGTCGAATTGCTCTCAGATAAGCCTTATCTTCTCCATAAGAACCATACTCATTTTCAACCTGCATCATGAGGATATTGCCACCATTGTCCAACAAATGTGGAACCAATCGTGACAAGAGCTGGTCATAGTAGCGACCGACAGCTTCAATATAGGCTGAGTCTGAGGAACGAAGCCTCATATCTTTGGTTAAAAGCCAAGCTGGTAAGCCACCGAATTCCCACTCCGCACAGATGAAGGGAGAGGGACGAACGATAGCGTAAAGACCCAAATCTTGTGCCGTTTGGAGAAATCGCTCCAAATCCAGAGCTCCTTCAAAGTGAAACTCACCCTCACGAGACTCGTGTAAATTCCAAGCCACATAAGTCTCTACTGTATTAAAACCAAGAGCCTTCAAGTTATAGAGCGAATGATACCAATCTTCTGGAGGAACCCTAAAATAATGAATGGCGCCAGATAAAATCTTAAATGATTTTCCATCGAGATAAAAATCATCTCGTATCTCAAATCGTGTCATAAAACTACCTTCTGACCGTGAAAGTTTGCGCTTTCATTTGTTGTTATAGTAATTATAAACCAATCTGTTTGAATTGTCAATAGAAATTGTCGGAATATTTACTGCGATTTTACTATTATACACACGTTCAATTAGTTTCAAACATTTTTAGACCCATTTCAAACGCTCTTTCAATTCGGAATAGAGAACCTAAAATAATTTTGCATAAAATACATTTATAAAATATGAGCAATGCTTATGTAGCTTAATTTTTCAAACTATTATTCTAATTTTTTATTCAAAAGACTACTATTTTTTTCGCTTTTATGGTAAAATTTTCTATGGAGAAGGAAAATAGAGGTAAAAATATGGCAATTCCCAAATATCAATACATAAAAGACGAATTAAAAAATAAAATCATCTCTGGGCAATTTAGCAGCGGAGATAAATTTTACACTGAAGCAGAGCTCATTTCAATGTACGATGTCAGTTCTATCACAGTTGTCCGCGCCTTAAACGACCTTGCTAAAGATGGCTATATTGTCCGCCAACAAGGAAAGGGGACATTCGTTTCACGCGCACGCAAACACAAGCTTGTAGAGTTTTCAGATATTGAACTCTTTAATGCTAAAGATGATAAGGTAACTGTTCTTTCAATTGAACGCGGAAACAAACTCGCTTACTTGGAAAAATTGGGTCTACGCGGCGATCAATTCTACTACAAGATTGAACGTGTCCGCGAATCAAACGGTGTCGTTTATATCTACCATACATCCTACATCCCAGAACAATATATCAACGCAAATTATCCAAACCTTGAATACTATAGTTCTATCTATAACCGTTTCAAGTTAGACTACCACATTCACATGAATGATGAACACTTTGAAGAAATCAACGAAATAGTCTTTCCAACTCCAGAACATGCGGCTTCAGTCCTCGGAGTCGATGAACAATTCCCTACTGTCCTACAAACTAAAATCACCAAACTCGAATCAACTGGTCAAGTTTTAGGATACAGTGAAACTTACAAACGATCTGATTATTACAAGATTAAATTCATCTCATGTGACCGTGATCACTAAGAAGAAAGCCTGAGCCTAATCGCTTGGGCTTTTTCTATGCTTATTATATCCCATTAAAACGCTATTTTATATATGTAAATCAAATTTGTTTAAATTTTACTAAAATATTAGGGATCTTTTTATCAAAAAACACTTTAAGACAAAATAAAAATCGAAGTTCTGCTACTCCTATAAATGGAGTAATAGAAATTCGATTTTTATTCTAATTATCCTAATCCAAGACGTTCAAAAATATCATCCACCCGTTTGGTATAGTAAAGAGGGTTAAAAATCTCATCGATTTCCTCTTGTGTGAGGCGTGATGTCACCTCTGGATCTGCTTCTAGCAATGGTTTGAAGTCTACTTGATTGTCCCAAGAATAGGCTGTTTTTGGTTGTACCAAGTCATAGGCTTGCTCACGGGTCATGCCTTTTTCAATCAAAGTCAACATAGCCCGTTGGCTAAAGATAAGACCAAAAGTCGAGTTCATGTTGCGAATCATATTTTCTGGAAAGACCGTCAAGTTCTTGACAATATTTCCAAAACGGTTAAGCATGTAATCAATCAAAATGGTCGTATCTGGTGTGATGATACGCTCAGCTGATGAGTGAGAGATGTCACGTTCGTGCCAGAGAGCCACGTTTTCATAAGCTGTAATCATATGACCACGGATAACACGCGCAAGCCCAGTCATATTTTCAGAACCGATTGGGTTGCGTTTGTGAGGCATGGCTGAAGACCCTTTTTGACCTTTAGCAAAGAACTCTTCTACTTCACGTTGTTCAGATTTTTGCAAGCCACGAATCTCAGTCGCCATACGTTCGATAGAAGTCGCGATGCTGGCAAGAACTGCAAAGTACTCAGCGTGAAGGTCACGAGGAAGGACTTGTGTAGAAATTTCTTGGGCACGGATACCCAATTTGTCGCAGACGTATTGCTCAACGAATGGTGGGATGTTGGCGAAGTTTCCAACCGCACCAGAAATCTTACCAGCTTCCACACCAGCAGCCGCATGCTCAAAACGCTCGATATTGCGCTTCATTTCACTATACCAAGTCGCCAATTTAAGACCAAAGGTTGTCGGCTCAGCGTGCACACCGTGGGTACGACCCATCATGATGGTAAACTTGTGCTCCTTAGCCTTATCAGCGATGATGTTGGTGAAATTTTCAAGGTCACGACGGATGATGTCGTTGGCCTGCTTGTAAAGGTAACCGTAGGCCGTGTCCACCACGTCAGTAGAAGTCAAGCCATAGTGGACCCACTTGCGCTCTTCACCAAGAGTCTCAGAAACCGCACGCGTGAAAGCCACCACGTCATGACGAGTCTCCTGCTCAATTTCCAAAATACGGTCGATGTCAAAGTCCGCTTTCTCGCGGATCAAAGCCACATCTTCCTTAGGGATTTCCCCCAACTCAGCCCATGCCTCGTCAGCCAAGATTTCCACCTCAAGCCAAGCACGGTATTTATTTTCTTCACTCCAAATGTTCGCCATCTCAGGGCGAGAGTAACGGTTGATCATGTTGTTTCTCCTTTTTATCATCTATTTTCTTCTTTTATCGAAATCGCAACTTCAAATAAAAAATTATTGGCCAAAGTAATCAAAGATCTCACCAACTATTAAAAAGGTATTCTAATATGTAAGGCTACTCTCCTTGCTTAGACATATTTTCATAGGATAAACCTTTTACAATAAAATTCTTTTGGTCAAGCATTTCTTCAATTATACACTCATACGCTTCCTTATCTACGGTATGTTGTTCAAAATATCGATTTAGTGCTTCCTTAGCAGAGTTCTTATCAAAAAGCACAGGTTCCCCATCTTTGGTAAACGCCACTTTAATAGTATCACTATATTTTGTATCAAAGAAATCTTTATAGTGTACGACCAATTTTATTTTTTTAATTTCATCTTTAGATATATTTTTTATTTCCACATAAAAGACACTATCATCATCTTTTTTTATAATTTTCATTCTCTTCGATTTACTAGGTCCCTTTTCATCGATTCTTATATCTTCAATAAAAGCATGCCCCAATCCTATATTTTCTACATATAAGGGAAAAATAAGAGATTTATCTGGATTTTGCGAAAATTCTATTTTATAGTCTAAAATATCTGTTCTTTTAGATTGATCAATCTTTCTATACGGATAAATTCCAATTGAAATAAAATATCTTAAATAGGGCTTATGACTATTTATTAAATCCGCTTTATGTTTTTTATTTTCTACGCTGATAGTCCAATAAATACCGTATATAGTTACAATAGCCCCAATTATAGCACTAATCAAACTTGACCAAAATTCATTATTTAATCTATAGGTTTTCAAAATACAATCTTTGGTATCAATATGGAATAAACCTAATAACACCAATATTAGGATTAAGATTATAATCCAAAAAATTTTTTTACTCATTTTCACCCATAATCTCATCAATCAACCTTCTTCGTTCTTCCTGAAATATATACTTTTGATATAAACTACTTTCTTTCAGTTTTCGATAGAAAGCTATTTGATTAATCTCTACACCACTTTTTTTTAATGTCTTTATTAAGTCATCAAAAGAATCTGCCTTATCTATCATTTTCAATAAATTAGGATTTACAATAAATACTTCTTTGCCAGAACGACTTTTTTCTATCAATCCTAAAATATTATGCGGAAAAATACAATCTAAAAATATTACCTCATTATACTTATCTTTAAAGCCTTTCATTCCAATTTCATTACAAAATTGTTTAATCTTTTTTGTTTCAAGATACATACATTCTGGTGAGTTATTCGTAAAAGCAACTATTGTATATGAAACATCATCTTTTTCAGAAAATATTTTCTGTGCAATATCTTTATTTCTAGATGTTGATACACAAGGAATTTTCGATTGAAAAGGAGCTTTATCTTGTACAATATGTAAAATACTTAGTACTTTTAAATACATATCATAATAAGAATAATTGTATGTATCTTTATAATTTTTTATCTTCTCAATTATAGCATTAATATCACCAGATATACCATAAGTTGCAAAATTTTCAAAATTTTCTTTTAAATGTTTTAATACCAGCTTAAAATTCTCGTATTCCTTTTCATTCCACTCTTCCAGAGTATTATAACCCAAATCATTTTCTAAATCCTTAAATAAATTAAATCTTGCTTTTTCACCACCAATAAAAATAAAGTCCTTAAAGTTCTTATATATTTTTTTATCTATCCCTCGAAATACCAACCTTTTCCTTAATGAATAATAGATCGCTTCAACCAGCTTCTTTTTATTTCCAGTAATTTTTCTTTTTTTATTGTTATAACTTCCATCACTAGATAATTTGTATGTTACATACTTCATTTAACTATTAACACCCTTTCAAAAGTAATAGGTTTCCTAACAAAGATAAAACAGCAAATCTTATAATTTATGTCCTATTTTACTACTCAAATTCTTCTTTCCCAATCCAAACAGATGGGTAGTGATCGAGTGTATTCAAATCCGTATCCAACGGGATATCATAGATAGCTAGATAGTTTTCAGGATATTGGGCAACTAGCTCTTCATACTTAGCTTTCACCTTTTCGTGATTGCTACTAGCATACAAGACTTCGATGACTGCTCCAGTCTTATCTTTTTCAACAAAAGCATTGACAATGAGTTGAATCATAGTCATACTCCCTTTCTATATAATATAATTGTGTCTACTGATACAATTATATTTGTTGATAAAAGTATATTATTTTTTTATTTTTTTAATAGTGTAAACAATAAATCCAGCAAATGTAGCCGATCCAGTCGCAATCAAGCTCCAATTTCGTCTCAACATTTCTTTTCGTGCTTGTCTTTTAGCTTCTTTAGCAAGTCTTTTATGTTCATTCTCTTTTTCTATTGCTTCGTTTTTCAGATTTAAATCTTCCGATTTGGCAGCGGAAACTATACTATCAATTTCTGAAATTTGTTCAAAATTAACTAATTCGTCAATTCGCTCCAAATAGATATTTTTATCTATATAACATAACCTAGAAATTTTATTTTTAGCACACTGCTTAGCCTGATTGAATTCTCGCTCCTGTTTTTCTCTTGCAAGACGTATTTCTCTTTCTCTAAAATATTCTTTTTCATAATATCCATCAATATCACGATTAAAATAAATTAAATCTTCTGCTACATCATCAAGATATTTAATTGTAATTTCCTTAACATCTAAGTATTCGTTACTTAAACTATCTTTCCAGGACCATAAAATAACTATCCAGTTCTTCTCCAAAGCTTCTTCAATAAGAGGAAACATGTCAAAATCTCCGCTTAAAAGGTTCAATGTTGCAGGATGGTCTTGTTGAACAATAAACGATACACCTTTAGCAATTATTTTTGAATCAACTGTTTTTTCTCCTTTTTGTTTACGCTCATAAGTATATACATCAAAACCTTTACTCTTCATAGTCGACCAAAACCCATCACTTTTCGGAGGAGTAGATCCTACTAATATCTTTTTCTGATTTTTAAATTTTGTATAATTTTTTACAAATTTATCATAATCAAATCTTCCATCTTGACCTACAAGATTTTTTACTTCAATAAAAATATTCGAATTATCAATCAATAATAAATCCATAAACTTCCCCATTGTTCATTATTTTAACAACCTAAAAACCTATCCCTTCCCCAAACTCAACCACATTGTCTGGTTCATCACTAAATAAAGTCACATGTCCCATCTTGCGGTTGTGCTTCGCTTCTATTTTACCATACAGGTGGAGGTGGGCGCTTGGATTTTCTGTGACATATTTTTCAGCAGCCTCGACATGCTGGCCGAGGACATTAAGCATAACAGCAGGCTCATGTAGTTTGATGGCTGGCAATGGTGCTCCCAGAACACCCAATATATGGGTATCAAACTGCGAGAAATCACAGGCTTCAATAGAATAGTGCCCAGAGTTATGTGGACGTGGGGCAATTTCATTGACAATGATGTCATCAGCTGTCGCAAACATTTCCACGCAAAGGGTTCCAGACAAGTTGAGTTGCTCAGCGATTCTCACTGCCATAGCTTTGGCTTTCTCAGCTAAACTTTCAGAAATGCGAGCAGGCACAATAGTTTTTGAAAGGATGTTGTTGCGGTGGATATTTTCCTGAACTGGGAAAACTGTCACATCCTTGCCATTTCCTGATACAATGACAGAAATTTCAAGGTCAAAATTGACAAATTCTTCCAAAACACAGTCTGCTGAATCGGCTAGTGCATTGGCTTCTTCCAAGTCTTCTGCCGAGCGAATGACCTTTTGTCCATGGCCATCGTATCCACCAGTAGCAGTCTTGAGGACATAGTTTTTGGCCAGGTCAATCTCCGCCAAGTCTTGGCTAGAAGTCACAACCTTATAAGGCGCCACAGTGACTTGTGCCTTATTTGAGAGAAAATCCTTTTCAAAGATGCGATTTTGTGAAATGCGGAGCAGGTCTGTCCCTTGAGGGAGTTGTCCATCCTTGATGACAGCATCCAAACCGTCAGCAGCGACATTTTCAAACTCATAGGTGAGGACATCGCAACGCTCAGCCAACTGACGGAGGGCGTCTACATCGTTATAAGGAGCCACGATGATTTCCGCCACGCGA
This sequence comes from Streptococcus sp. 53, assembly GCF_013276565.1. Classification (GTDB taxonomy): domain Bacteria; phylum Bacillota; class Bacilli; order Lactobacillales; family Streptococcaceae; genus Streptococcus. Next base: position 19,859 of record NZ_VMLG01000006.1, on the reverse strand, counting down.
GAGGCCGGGCAATCAGTCACAGGATCCAACGCGATAACCTTGTAGCCCATGTAGATAGCAGAAATAGCCATCATTTGACCCAGCTGGCCGCCACCGATAATTCCGATTGTTTTAGATGAGCTCATTCGTCGACTCCTCTGCAATTTTTCCTTGTTCTTCTGCAAAATCTGCCAAAGCCGTCGCGATAGCTTGATCCTCTACTGACAGGAGACGGAGGGCGAAGAGGGCCGCATTTGTCGCACCGGCTTCACCGATAGCCATTGTCGCAACAGGCACACCGCCCGGCATTTGTACGATAGAATAGAGCGAGTCCACGCCACTAAGAGCACGTGATTTGACTGGTACACCAATGACTGGAAGGGTTGTTTTAGCCGCTACCATACCTGGCAAATGGGCTGCGCCTCCAGCACCTGCGATGATAACCTTGATGCCACGGCTACGTGCTTCTTCTGCATGCTTGAACATAATGTCTGGCGTACGGTGGGCAGAAACAACTTTCTTTTCGTAGGCTACACCGAAGCGGTCTAGGACTTCTGCTGTTTTTTGCATGGTTGCCCAGTCTGATTTTGAGCCCATGATGATGGAAATTACGGGTTTCATTTCTTCTCCTTTTTACTGTTTTTCAACAATCACCTTAGGTGGTGGGGACGGAAGCAAACCTTCGGTTTCATTTCTACAATTTGAGCCTAAGGTCTCAAATTTTCCCTAGACCAGAACAGATACTGTTCTGGTCTTTTCACCACGGCGACCATTATCCTGTTTGGCGACTGCGTCGCTTTTTTCTTACATCTTTATCAAATAGCCTTGCTTCCGATATCTGTTCGGTAAAAGAGGCCTTCTATTTTTTGTTGGGCGAGTTCTTGGTAGATGGTGTCTTGGGCTTCTTTGACGGTTTCTGCTGTGGTGACGAGCATATAAACTCGTCCGCCGTTTGAGAGCAGTGCTCTGCTATTTTCCGCAAACTTAGCCCCTGCATAGTAGGTAATGATGTCGCCATCGGTTTTGGCTGGCAACTTGACACCTTTTTCATAGTCTAGCGGGTAACCGTTGGATGCGACAACCACACCCAGAGTCACACCCTTGTCCGTCCACGTGATGTTTGGCTCCTTGCCATCCAGAATATCTGTGATATTTTGTGCAAAGTCAGATGTCAAACAAGGCAGGATAATTTGCGTTTCTGGATCTCCGAAACGAGCATTGAACTCGATGACTTTGGGTCCATCTGCTGTCAAGATAAGCCCTGCGTAAAGGATACCCAGATAAGGACGACCTTCTTGAATCATGCCCTCAAGGACTGGCTTGACAATAGTCTCAACCGCTGTATCAACTACACTCTGTGGCAAGTGTGGAACTGGTGCATAGGCACCCATCCCACCAGTGTTAGGGCCCTTGTCCCCGTCGTAGGCACGTTTGTGATCCTGAGCCGTTGGCATGATGTAGAACTTGTCCCCATTGACAAAGGCAAAGAGAGAGAACTCCTCACCGTCGAGGAATTCCTCGATGACCACACGCGCACCTGAGTCACCAAATTTATTGTCCAAAAGCATCTCGTGAGCTGCTTCGACCGCTTGCTCAACCGTCTCCGCAACAACGACGCCCTTCCCAAGCGCCAAGCCATCCGCTTTGACTACGATAGGCGCACCATGCTTTTCGATATAGGCCTTGGCTTCCTCAAAGTCTGAGAATGTGCCATAGGTTGCCGTCGGAACGCCGTATTTGACCATGATTTCCTTGGCAAAATCCTTGGACCACTCCAGCTCCGCTGCCAATCTTGTCGGACCAAAGGCTTTGAGACCCGCTGCATGGAAATCATCCACGATACCAGCCGCAAGGGCGTCATCTGGCCCTATAAAGGTCCAAGCAACATCGTTGTCTTTTGCAAACTCAATCAATTTGGAATGTTCGGAAATAGAGATGTTCACCAATTCCAGACCATCCAGAGTCATCCCATCATTCCCAGGAGCAACAAAAACCTTTTCTACCTCTTTTGACTCAAGCAACTTCTTAGCAATCGCATGTTCACGACCACCCGAACCGACAACAAGTAGTTTCATCTCACAACCTCTTTTACGAATTATTTAATAACATTATACCACAAACGTTCGCTTTAATCTTGTTTCACTCCACATTTTTACGCAAAAAAGGAAAGAAACTTTTTTCTTCCCTTTAACGTTCTTAATGTCTAAAATGTCTCACTCCTGTGAAGACCATAGTCAAGCCATATTTGTCAGCGGCTTCGATGGATTCTTGGTCACGGACGGATCCACCTGGCTGGATGATGGCCTTGATACCTGCTTTGGCGATTTCTTCCACATTATCCGCAAATGGGAAGAAGGCATCAGAAGCAAGCACAGCACCGTCAAGACGGTCTTTGGCTTGGTCAATCGCAATACGAACAGAAGCCACGCGATTGGTTTGACCTGGGCCAACACCCAGCGTCATATGATCATTGGTCACGATGATACCGTTTGATTTGACGTATTTAATAGCTTTCCAAGCAAACTCAAGAGCTGTCGCTTCTGTCTCAGTTGGCTGACGTTTGGTCACCACTTGCCAGTCAGCTGGGCTTTCCTTGACCACATCTTGGTTTTGCACCAGAAGTCCACCAACTACACCTGTGTATTCTGCTTCCACTTCGCTAGCCTCTTGAGCATCAAATGGCAAGGCAAGGATACGCAAGTTTTTCTTTTTATTGGTCAAAATGGCTAGCGCTTCATCCGTATAGCTTGGTGCAATGATGATTTCAAGGAAAACGCCGTGCATCTTCTCAGCTGTCGCAGCATCCACCTCACGGTTAAGAACAACGATACCACCAAAGATAGACACTGGGTCAGACTCATAAGCGTAGTCCCAAGCAGTCTCGATGTCTTCAGCCTGACCGATTCCACATGGATTCATGTGTTTGAGAGCCACAACTGTTGGACGGTCTTTGAAGTCACGGATGATACGGATAGCAGCATCAGCGTCACGAATATTGTTGAATGACAATTCCTTACCGTTAAGCTGTTTAGCTGAAGCAATCGAGTAGTCTGTTGGCAAGGCTTTTTGGTAAAAGTCTGCATCTTGTTGAGGATTTTCACCGTAACGCATAGCTTGCTTGAGGTCATAGGTCAAAGTCAGTTTTTCAGGTTTTTCTTCACCCACTTGAGCTGTGAAATACTCTGCAATCAAGGCATCATAAGCCGCTGTGTGACGGAAAACCTTGGCTGCCAAACGTTGTCGAGTTTCGTAAGTTGTTTCACCATTGGCTGACAACTCGTCCAAAACCACTGCATAGTCAGCAGGATCTACCACAACTGTTACGCTGGCATGATTTTTCGCTGCTGAGCGAAGCATAGACGGACCCCCAATATCGATATTCTCCACAGCATCCGCGTACGTCACATCTGGTTTGAGGATGGTTTCCTTAAATGGGTAAAGATTGACCACAACTAGGTCGATAAGCTCAATTTGGTTCTCCTTGGCTGCTTCCAAGTGACTATCCAAATCACGACGAGCGAGTAATCCACCGTGGATATTTGGGTGAAGGGTCTTGACACGACCGTCCATCATTTCTGGAAAACCAGTCACATCATCGATAGCAATGGTGTCCACCCCAGCAGTATCAAGGGCAACCTTGGTCCCACCTGTCGAGATAATCTCCCAACCAAGTTTTTTAAGTTCCTGGGCAAATTCAACAATGCCCGCTTTGTCTGATACGCTGATTAAGGCGCGTTTAGTCATTATATTCTCCTTTTTAATCATTAGTTAAACACCAATTAAATGCAGTAACAGTAAAACAAAATAAGCAAAACTAAGGCTAAGCATACCTAAGATATTGACCCATTTTCTAGTCTGTGATTTGAACACTCTTATAAAAATTTGATAAATCAATAAGCCTACACAAACACCTAGCGTATTTAAAGCCAAATCCGTTATATCTGTTATACCTATTGCTAAAATATACTGTAAGCACTCAAACAATAAACTAATCAAGAAACCTGTCCCGACTATTCTTAAACTAGATAAACTAGTTTTTATCAGAGGGAAACAAACACCTAATGGAATAAAGGAAATCAGATTAAATAACATTTCAGTAAAAACAATTTTTCCATCTACTATTAGTGGTTCTGAAAATGGAATCCAATTGATATACCTTGGAGCTAAGAAAAATGCTATAAATTCAGGATTTGTTTCAAACTTAAATAAGATTCCCCAAGTTAATAACATCAGATAGACATAAAATACATATCGAGTTGTTTTTTTAGATTCTAACATTACAAATACCTCCGTTTGAAGTCGTCTTCGACAATCACTGACTCCAATTTTAAATCAAAGATATCATATGAATCATCAATGGCACTGGTGCTCACCCCAGCATTATCAAGGGCAACCTTGGTTCCACCTGTTGAGATGATGTCCCAACCGAGTTTTTTTAAGTTCTTGGGCAAATTCAACAATACCATCTTTGTTTGAGATACTGATTAAAGCTTTTTTCGTCATTCTATTCCTCTTTCTTTAGGTCCAAGCGCATAGCGACTTCATTATTTTCTTCTATAAATCCTGTTTCCTGAAAACCCAAACTAGTCAACAGGTGCTTCATTTTTTCATTTCCAACCACATAATCTGCGATAATATGATTGCAAGTGCTATCCATCTGAGCCTTTTTGATCAGAAATTCCACGGCTTTTCGTCCATAACCTCTTCCTTGGTACTGCTGGCCAATCATTATCCGCCAGATAAAGTATTCCGCTTCATCCTTATCTATTTCCAACAGGAGAAAACCAACTACAAGCTCATTCCAATAAATTGCCATTGGAAACACATCCCCATTCTCTCGGTAGAGCCATGCGTCAGCTAAAGAGCGTACATTTGGAGACACGAAACGTGCTCGTTCATCAGCTTCAGATATTTTCAAATCCAGCACTGCCTGAAAACTGCTCTCATCTACTAATTTTATCTCAATCATTTTTTCTCCTAGCAAAATTGCACAATCAAAATTTGATTTACTTCTTATCTTCTCCCTACTCCCAAACTATCCAGAACCTCTGGATACAACTTGTACTCCGCTTCATGAATCCGTTCTTCAAAACTGTCAATGGTATCATCAGCCAGCCGTGGCACACGTACTTGTTTGATAACCTTTCCTGTATCCACACCCGAATCTACCCAGTGAATGGTCACACCACTCTCAGCAACACCAGCATTCCAAGCATCCTTAATCCCATGAGCTCCTGGAAATTCTGGCAGGTAGGCTGGATGAATGTTGACAATCCGACCTTCATAAGCCGACAATAAGGTTGGTCCAACGATTTTCATGTAGCCTGCTAGGCAAACCAAGTCAATCTGGTGTTCTTCCAAGAGTTCGACAAGGGCTGCTTCGTAGTCTGCCTTGCTCTCAAACTCCTTGAGTTCAAAAGCATAGGACAGAACGCCGAGCTGCTTTGCACGCTCAAGCACATAGGCATCACGATGGTCTGAAAAGACAAACTCCACTGGAAATTGTTCCGCTATCACCTGAAAATTTGAGCCATTACCCGAGGCAAAAACCGCTATTTTTTTCATTTGATGATGACACTTTCGTTTTCTTTCTTGACGATGCGACCAATTTTATAGACTGGTTCATCCAATAATTCCTTGACGCGATCTACATTCTCAGGGCTAACTGCCAGCATGAGTCCCACACCCATATTGAAGATTTCAAACATTTCTTCATGCTTGATTTCACCGTATTTTTCAAGAGCTTTAAAGATTGGCAAAACTGGTACCTTGCTTTCCTCAATCTCTGCAGCTAGGTCATCTGCAAACATACGAGGAACATTTTCGATAAAGCCCCCACCTGTGATGTGGGCAATACCGTTGACCAACTCTTCCTTGATGAGTGGCAAAACAGCCTTGACATAGATACGAGTCGGCTCCAGAAGAACTTCCTTGAGTTTCTTGCCTTCCAATTCTGGCAGGACTTCCTCACCTGTGTAATCCGCAAAGACACGACGGACGAGAGAGTAACCATTGGAATGAATCCCACTTGAAGCAAGTCCGAGAAGAACATCTCCCTCTGCCACTTTTGAACCGTCAATTATTTGAGATTTTTCAGCCACACCGACCGCAAAACCAGCCAAGTCATAGTCATCTGCGCCATACATACCAGGCATTTCAGCTGTTTCCCCACCGATAAGAGCAGCGCCTGCCTGCACACAACCTTCTGCTACACCAGCAACGACCTGTTCTAGCTTAGCTGGTTCATTCTTGCCTGTCGCCACATAGTCGAGAAAATAGAGAGGCTCAGCACCTGCAGCGATGATGTCATTAACACACATGGCCACACAGTCCTGACCGATGGTATCGTGCTTGTCGTACTTGATAGCCAGCATGAGCTTAGTTCCGACACCATCAGTCCCTGAAATCAAGACGGGTTCTTTAACCCCAGTCTTCGAAAGGTCAAACATACCGCCAAAGCCACCCAGAGCTCCCATGACACCTGCACGCTCCGTACGAGCCACGTGCTTTTTAATCCGTTCAACAACTTCATAACCCGCTTCAACATCCACGCCAGACTGGGCATAAGCATTTTTATTTGTCATTTTTATATTCCTTTTCTTTAATGGAGGATCTTTCGTCTATTTGTAAAAACTGGTCTTTTCTTCCAAACTTTTACGATAGTCTTCTTCGTAGTCATAGAGAGGTGTTGGGTAGTCACCGTCAAAATAAGCAACACAGAGACCACCATTTGGCGCATCCGTTTCAATCCCAATTGAATCAATCAACCCCTCAACAGAAAGATAGGTCAGACTGTCCGCACCAATGATTTGGCGAGTTTCTTCGACCGTATGATTGGCTGCAATCAGCTCCTGACGGGTTTGGATATCAATCCCGTAGAAACATGGATAAGCTAGCGCTGGACTACCAATAGCAACGTGAACCTCAGTTGCACCCGCTTCTTTCAAGAGTTGAACGATACGACGAGAGGTTGTTCCACGTACAATAGAGTCATCAATCATAACCACACGCTTGCCTTTGACAACACCAGAAACAGCAGACAGTTTCATCCGCACCCCTTGCTCCCGCAATTCTTGAGTCGGTTGGATAAAGGTACGTTGGGTGTATTGGTTCTTGATGAGTCCCATTTCATTTGGCAAACCAGACTCTTCCGCAAATCCCATAGCCGCGCTTAGGGAAGAATTGGGCACACCGACTACAATATCCGCCTCATGCTTGAATTCACGCGCCAATTGCGCTCCCATACGCTTACGTGCTGTATGGACATTGACACCGTGGATATTAGAATCAGGGCGAGCAAAATAGATATACTCCATAGAACAGATTGCTAACTGGGTATCATCTGTATAACTGTCATACTGGATTCCCTTGTCATCGATGATCACAATCTCACCTGGCTTCAAATCACGAATCCATTCAGCACCAATAACCTCAAAAGCACAAGTTTCAGAGGAAACCACCACCGCTCCGTTGGCCATTTTCCCGATTGAAAGTGGACGGAAACCATTGGGGTCAAGAGCCGCAATCAACTTGTCCTCAAACAGCAAGATATAGGCAAAACCACCTTTGACAAGGCTGAGCGCTTCCTTGATTTTGCCCATCAAGCTAGGATTATGACTACGACGAATGAGGTGAGCCAAGATTTCAGAGTCCGAAGTCGCGCTGAAAATTGCTCCTCTTTGTTCCAGTTCTTTCTTGAGAGAGGCTGCATTGGTCAGATTTCCATTATGAGCCAAACCAAACTGCATATCGTGAAAACGGAAGAGGAAGGGTTGGATGTTATCAACAGAAGCTTCGCCAGCAGTCGCATAACGCACATGCCCAATCGCACCAGTTCCCGTCAATTTATCTAAGTTAGCAGGATTTCTGAAGACTTCTGATAGAAGACCCATATCGCGATGGCGCTTTAGTTTCCCTTGATCATTGGAGAGGATTCCTGCCCCCTCCTGACCACGGTGTTGAAGACTGTGGAGCCCAAAATAGGTCAATTTAGCAGCATCTGGATGTCCCCAGATACCGAAAACACCACATTCTTCATTAAGAGATTTTACTTCGTATGTCATTTTATATACCTAATTTTTATTTGTGTAGCACCAAGAGCTAAATCTACATGACTTTTACATTACTGATACTATCTATTAAAACATCTGCAAGTCTTATTTTCCAGTAAAATATTTAACCGCTGACGCGAACAGGTGCTGGTCTTTATTTCCTGGGATGTTTTGGAAAAGACCGTCCTCATAGCGTTCTGAGTGGCCCATCTTACCGATGATTTGACCATTCTTGCTGGTAATTCCTTCGATGGCATGGACAGAACCATTCGGATTGTACTTAGAATCCATACTTGGTTTTCCATCAAAGTCAACGTATTGGCTAACGATTTGACCATTGTCACGGAGCTCTGCAAATTCCTCAGCTGTCACGACAAACTTCCCTTCACCGTGTGAAACAGGAATAGCGTGGATATCGCCCACTTCTACTCCAGCCAACCATGGCGAGTTGGTATTGGCAATCCGAGTTTCCACCATCTTGGCCACGTGTTGGTTGGCATCATTGTAGAAGAGGGTTGGGCTAGTACTTTTGGCCTCTTCAAAGTTTCCGTATGGAAGAAGACCTGATTTTACGAGAGCCTGGAATCCATTACAGATACCGATAATCAAGCCACCACGGGCGATAAAGCTATCAATAGCCACACGGACTTTTTCATTGAGCAGAATATTGACAATGAACTTGGCTGAACCATCTGGCTCGTCCGCAGCTGAGAATCCACCTGCAAAGAAGAGGATATTAGCCTTGCCGATGTTGTCAACCATGGTTTCAACAGACTTGACAATGGCTTCTTCATTCAAGGTCACGAATGGCACCAAGTTGACCTCTGCACCTTCTTTTTCAAAGGCCTTAGCTGAGTCATACTCTGAGTTGGTTCCTGGGAAGACTGGGATATAAACTACCGGTTTTTCAAGCTTTTCTTTTGCTTTAATCATAACATCTGATGCTACAGCTGGTACTTCAGCTAGTTCTTTGGCTTGGGCAAATTCTGTTGGGTAAACTTCTTCCAGTTTTCCTTGGAAGGCACTGTCAAGTTTGTGTCCATCTAGCTTCACACCATTGACAGTTAGTGTAAAGTCTGCTTTTGTTTGTCCAATCTTCTCCAATCCAACGATTTCTTCAGGAGATGTGAAAACAAATCCGCCCAATTGAGCTGTCAAAGCCGTTTCTAGTTCAGGCAAGGTTACCTCTGCACCGATATGATTTCCAAAAGTAGCAAGTGCCAAACTTTCAAGCACACCGCCGTATTTAACAACTGAAGCTGCTGTTACTTTGTGAGCCTTTTGAAGGGATTCAAACTGAGCAAAGTTAGACTTAATCAAGTCAAAATCAATTTCTGCAGAGAGGGCTTGACCTGGGATGTAGTAGATATTTTCCCCAGCAGTTTTGAACTCTGGAGAGAGGACCTTACGGCTATCTGCCGTCGTCACCCCAAAGGCTACCAAGGTTGGTGGTACTGTCAATTCTTCAAAGGTACCAGACATAGAGTCCTTCCCACCGATAGATGGCAAGCCAAGCTGAATCTGAGCTTCGATAGAGCCTAGGAGAGCTGCTACTGGCTGACCAAAACGCTCAGCTTGTTTATCCATACGCTCGAAATACTCTTGGTAAGAGAAACGAGCCTTAGACCAGTTGGCACCAGCAGCAACCAAACGAGCAGTCGCTTCAATAACCGCATAAGCAGCACCGTGGTATGGAGACCATTCTGCTACATAAGGGTTGAAACCTTGAGCCATGACTGACGCAGTATGAGTCAAACCGTGTTGAACTGGTAATTTTTGCACAGAAGCTTCAGTTGGAGTGAGTTGATAGCGGCCACCAAGCGGATGATTAACCGTTGAGCGTCCAACAGAGCAGTCAAAGATGGTCTGCAAGCCTTTTTGACTAGTATGGTTGAGGTCAGATAGAACTGTAAGTGTATCAGCTTCCAGTGTGTTAGCAGATGTTTGACGTTCTTCTGGAAGCTTGACATCCTTGTCCACGACCTTAGCATCGACGACCACACGCACACCATTGGTGTCAAGGAAACGACGTTCCAAGTCGACAATGGTTTCACCATTCCAGTGCATGACCAGATTTGGTTTTTCCGTCACTGTCGCCACCACAACAGCGTCAATATTCTCTTTGTTACATTCCGCAACGAAGGCATCCACATCTTCAGGACGAACCACCACAGCCATCCGTTCTTGAGATTCAGAGATGGCAATTTCGGTACCATTTAGGCCTTGGTATTTAAGAGGCACTTTGTTAAGGTCGATTTCAAGGCCGTCTGCTAATTCACCGATAGCCACACAGACACCGCCTGCCCCAAAGTCATTGGATTTCTTGATAAGACGGGTCACATCGCCATTACGGAACAGACGTTGAATCTTGCGTTCTTCGATGGCATTCCCTTTTTGAACCTCAGCTCCAGCAGTTTCCACAGACTCAACTGTTTGAACCTTAGAAGAACCTGTCGCACCACCGACACCATCACGTCCAGTCTTACCTCCAAGGAGAATAATCACATCTCCCGCTTCCGGTTTTTCACGGACCACATTGCCCTTGGGAGCCGCACCAACAACGGCACCAAGCTCCATGCGTTTAGCTACAAAGCCTGGGTGGAAGTACTCACGAACGTAGGTTGTGGCAAGCCCAATCTGGTTACCATATGAAGAATAACCATGGGCAGCTGTTTTAGAAATGACTTGTTGTGGCAGCTTCCCAGCACGCGTTCCCGAAATCGGTGCTGTGATATCACCCGCACCTGAAATACGCATGGCTTGATAAACGTAGGAACGACCTGACAATGGGTCACGAATGGCTCCACCGATACAAGTAGCCGCGCCACCAAATGGCTCAATTTCCGTTGGATGGTTGTGGGTTTCATTTTTGAACATGAGGAGCCAAGGTTCTTTCACACCATTGACATCCACTTCAATTTCAACAGAGCAAGCATTGATTTCATCTGACACTTCCATATCATCCAAACGACCATTAGCACGCTCATAACGACCGAAAATAGTAGCCATATCCATCAAGGTTTGCGGTTTTTCCGTACGTCCCAACTCATCACGCATGGCAATATATTTTTCATAGGTTGACTGCAATTGTTTTTGGAATTTAGAAGCTGAGAAATCAATCTGCTTTAACTCAGTCTCAAAAGTCGTGTGACGGCAGTGGTCAGACCAGTAAGTGTCCAAAACCTTGAGTTCAGTCTCAGTTGGCACACGTCCAATAGACTTGAAATAGTCTTGGATAAAGAGCAAATCATCCACTTCCATAGCCATCCCTTGCTCAGCCTTGTAGCGAGCAAAGTCTTCTGCCACATAACTTTCAAAGAAAGTCAATTTAGGAATGGTCTTGTCTGACTCTGAAAATTCCTGCTTGGCAATCCCTGTCGTGATGTCCTTGAAACGAGAATCAACTGGATTAAGCAGGTAGTTTTTGACCGCTTCTAATTCCGTCACATCGATATCTTTATTCACCAAGTAAAGTTGAGCAGTATTAACCGTTACATCACTCGAACTTCCCAGCAAAAGCAAGGCTTCTTGTGAAGAAGCTGCACGCTGGTCAAATTGGCCAGGCAGACTTTCAATGGCAAAGAAAGCATAGTTGGCAAGATCCGCCTGTACAGCAGCTTCATCCAAGACATGGTCTGTCACCTGCTCAGAGAAAATGTGTTTCTCTGCAGGCGCAAACAAGCCCTCTGCTAAGTCAAATACATCATACACTTGCACAATACGAATACTTTTCAAGCTTGAAAGTCCCAAGTTGTGCTGGAGTTCTCTAACCAAACTCTCTGACTTAACCTGAAAATCAGCCTTTTTTTCAACAAAAATACGTTTATCCATCAATCCTTATTCCTTTATTTCAGCTCTTGCAATGTGCCTAAACAGCCTTGAGACTGTTATTTCAATTCCTGCAACTTTTCCCAAACAATCTCGTAAACATCTGTTAATTCACCTAGTCCCCTACGGAGTGAAAAGGTCTGGGGTACCTTTTCAGCCTGAGTCCTTTTAGTTGAGAGACGAAGGTTTTCCGTTGCAAACAGATTATTTCAAACCTTGCAACTTCTCCCAGACGATCTCGTAAACGTCTGTTAGTTCTCCCAATCCTCTACGGAAAACATCCTTATCCATGTGGTTGCCATCCGCATCCCACAAGCGGCAGTTATCTGGTGAAAATTCGTCTGCTAAGATAATCTTGCCATCCTTGTCAAAACCAAACTCTAGCTTAAAGTCAACCAACTTAAGCCCAATCTCAGCAAACCAGGCTTTCAAAAGTTCATTAATTCGACGAGTTTCTTCCTTCAAGTAGGAAATCTGCTGGTCATCCGCAATCTGTAGGAATTTTACATGCTCATCATTGATAAATGGATCATCCAAATCATCATTTTTATAGTAAAATTCGACAATCGGAGTCTCCAAGACGATTCCCTCATCCACACCAAAACGTTTTGAAAAGGAACCAGCAGTATAGTTTCGGAGCACGACTTCCAAAGGAATGATTTCCACCTTTTTATTGAGTTGTTCCGTGTCTGAAAGTTTCTCCACAAAGTGAGTCGCCACACCAGCCGAATTTAATTTCTCAAAAATAAAAGATGAAATCTGATTATTCAACACTCCCTTACCTGCAATCTGCTCCTTCTTAACACCATTGAAAGCAGTCGCCTGGTCCTTGTAAGTTGAAATAATAAGATTTTCATCCTCAGTTGTATAGATATCTTTAGCTTTTCCCGAATAGATCAATTGTTTTGACATTTTAAAGTTCGCCTTTCGTATTACTTGAGCACATTCTACCATAAAAAACCTAAAATTACAAGAATTTAACCGAATAAATAGCGTGGTGACTTCGAAAATCATAAAGAAAAAACTGCAAGAAGGATCTTTCTCACAGTTTTAAAATCATTTATACTCTTCGAAAATCAAATTCAAACCACGTCAGCTTCACCTTGCCGTACTCAAGTACAGCCTGCGGCTAGCTTCCTAGTTTGCTCTTTGATTTTCATTGAGCATTAACTCCAAAAACACGAACATTACTCTTTGTTCAAAAATTGATCCAAATAATAACGTAGATAACTTTTCCTGCCCGTAATCATCTGCAAGCGACCTTCCACCCCATACCGAAGTTTTTCAGCCTGCTCCGAAGTTAGATTAGTCTCCGCCTCAATTTTAAAGAAATTCCCTTTTTCAGTCTTGGTAGCTGTCGCATCGATGCTGCTAATAGTAGAATCTAGGAAAAGTTGATTCTTGGCATCATGAGTCGTAGTATAGCGAACAGAATCACCGACCTTGATCCTTGCTACATCTTTTGAACTAAGATAGGCTGTGAGTTTGGCTTTCCCTTCTTTTTCCAAGGACGGATAGAGTTGGGCTAGTAAGGCACCTTCTGCTACCATGGTAGAATCACTGGTCTCAGGATTAAGATGAAGCACCCCATCCTCACTCGCCGTAATTTTCCCCTTATCTAAAAGATTTCCCTGTACCTTCTTACCTGACTCTGCCTCCAAGATTTTCTGGTCTAGAAGGGTCAATTCCTGACCAACCTTTGCCAAGTGTTGGGATTTGAGAGACTCCAATTGACTGCTTAAGCCTGACGCATAGGCTTGCTGGGTACCTGAACCTGCATACTGGACACGGTAAGTAGCGAGGCTAGATTCTAACTGAGAAAGCTGCGCTTCAACCTGCGCAACTGCTTGTGCCTTAGCTTGCGAATTTTCCTCCCCCTGAGACTTATAGGACTGGTAGAGAGAGTAGGCTAGATTCTGACTGGCCAAGGAAGCACCTGTTTCCATAGCTGACTTAGCTGCCTGGTAATCACGAATTTTAGCCTCTGTTTGACTGATGAGGTTCCCGATTTCAGCTTGGGTTTGACTAGCTGCTGCATTCTGGGACGCGATGGTCTCATTTTGTTGCGATGTACTAGCCCTAAGACTGCCTGCTTGGCTGATGTAGTCACGAAAGGTGGCTTGGTAGCCAAACTTATCCTCCTCTGGAAAGTGGTTCTCCCCTTCTTGCAGACTTTTTTGCAAATACTCCAATTGCTTTTTTTGGTCCTTGAGCATGTCCAACTGACTAGCATAGGCCTCCGCTTGGACACCCTCTGCCCCTTCTTGATATTGAACCAACAGTTCTCCCTTTTTAACCAGCTTATTTTCTTCCAAATGATTGACAAGAATACGATTGTTGCTAGTTGACTGTATATTTGCAAGGATACGACTAGGCTCAACAGTAGCTCTAGTAGACAAACTCATCTCCTTCTCTGCAAATGTTGCAAAGCCAAGCAAAAACACGAGCAGAAGGGACATGGGGACAATCACCCGACTGGAAAAATTATGGTAACGACGATTATAAAACTCCGCACTTTCTAAAAATTCTGGTTTCATCCTCTCCTCTTTCTAGCTATTGACCAAATGGGCGTAAAAGCCACCCTGTACAAGCAAATCAGCATGCTTTCCTTCTTCGACAATCTTGCCCTGATCCAAGACAACAACCTTCTCTGTCCGCTCAGCAATGGTCAAGCGGTGGGCGATGAAAATCAAGGTCTTGTCTAAAGCCATCAGATTATCGACAATTCGCTTCTCTGTCAAGATATCCAAACTGCTGGTCGCCTCATCCAAAATCAAGACTGGTGCATCTGTCAAGAGAGCACGCGCTAGAGCAATTCTCTGACGTTGACCACCTGAAATCCCTGCCCCATCCGAAGTCAATTCTGTCTGGTAATTCAGTGGCATGCGCTCAATGTCCTCCCGAATCTCTGCCAATTCGACTGCCCGTAAGATATCCTCTTGAGTCGTCCCTTCCTTGGCCCCAAGGAGAAGATTCTCCAAAATCGTTCCGTTAAAGACATAGGGCTGTTGAGGCAGATAGTTGATATACTGACGCAGAGTCTTTTTATCAATCTGATTGAGATTGACACCACCCAGACTAATCTCTCCCTGACTTGGATCATAAAAATTAACCATCATCTTGGCCAAGGTCGTCTTACCTGACCCTGAAATTCCCACAAAAGCCACCTTAGAGCCTTGGGGAATGGTCAAATTGATATCTGACAAGACATCTCGACCATAGCCATACTTATAGTAAACCTGCTTGAAAGTCATCTCTCCCTTCATCAAGCTCAAGTCCTCGACCGTTTTCTTCTCCTCAAACTCCGAAGCTACTAGATAAACCTCATTTAGACGGTTATTGGCAACCTGCGCTGTCTGAAGCTTAGTTTGCAGATTGATGATATTTTCCAAAGGATTGGTAAAGTAAACAAGCAAGGTATTATAGGTAATCAACTGCCCCAAACTCATCTTGCCATCCATGACCAGAACAGCCCCCATCCAGAGAATTCCGACATTGAGCAAGAGATGGGCAACCTTTTTCAGAGCCTTTTGCTGACTCTCTGCCCGACTATAGGTAAAGGATTTCTTCAGATAATCCACAAATTCCTTGTCAATCTTTTGATAACGTGAACTTTCACTAGTCAAGGACTTAATAGTCTCAATACCATTGATGTCCTCAATGATAGAAGAAGACAGAACCGCATTGGCTTCCATGGTATCCCGATTCATCTTTTCAAACGGCTTCATAAAAGCAAAGATAATCACTGTGTAGATAGGAAGTGCCAATAAAGTCATGAAAAAGAGATTGGTATTTTGTGAAAATAAAACAAGAGAAATAATGACAACCGTTGACACATCTAGGAAAATCGAAAGAATGGTCGAAGCCAGCGCATCAATGATACTGTTAGCATCTGTAAAACGAGACACGATTTCCCCTGTCCTGCGTGTCGCAAAAAAGGACATAGGCAGGTGGAAAACATGCTTGATATAAGACAAAATCACGTCAATCGATAAGCGTTGCCCCAAAACAAGTAAGAGATACTCCTGAGCGTAAGACAAAATCTGCTGGAGAATATAGACGATAACCAGCCCAATAGAAATAATCCCCAGTGTCGAACGCATCTGATCTGGCACATAGGTATCAATGATAGACTGCAGATAATAAGAACCCACAATATTAATCACGGTTACCAAGAGCGTCGCCAAAACGATATTGGCAATCAAGCCACGCTGCTTCACTAATATAGGGATAAAAGAGAGCAGACCATTTTTTTGATCCTTATGAGGCTTGTAGTCTGGACTAGGTGCCATAAACAGAGTCACTCCTGTCCATTCTTCCGCAAAACGCTCACGTGGCAGTTTGGTCAATTTCACCCCAGGATCTGGATCGGCAATATGAATGCTATCCTTGTCCTGCCCAGTCACCACATAGTAGTGGAGCAATTTCCCTTCCTTAAGCACATGGGCAACAAAAGGAAAAGTCAAATCTGGCAAGTCAAAAAGCGTCATATCCGCCTTAATTGCTCGCGTCTCAAAGCCAATCTCCTCTGCCACCTTGACCAAGCCCAAAGCCGTCGTCCCATCCATGGTCGTCTTGGCCAATTCTCGCAAGTGAGCCAAAGAATAATAGCTACCATAGTAGCCAAAAACCATGGCTAATGAAGCTACACCGCAGTCCATCTGATCCACCTGCGGACGATAGTGACGTTTCCCAAATTTCATATTCATCTCCTTTTCCTAATACTCAATGAAAATCAAAGAGCAAACTAGGAAACTAGCCGCAGGCTGCTCAAAACACTGTTTTGAGGTTGTAGATAGGACTGACGAAGTCAGTCACATATATACGGCAAGGCGACGTTGACGTGGTTTGAATTTGATTTTCGAAGAGTATAAACTCATCTGATAACAACTATCTTACCCCAATCCCCAAAGAAAAACTGGACTTCCTTCCCAAATGCACCTATCTCCCTCCCAACTGCACTTTTAAGATAAAAAATAGGCAGAACAAACGTTCCACCTAAAATATATATTTATTTCTTTTTCTTCCTAATTCTTTTGTCAATCATATATAAAACTATAATCGAAAACAGCGGTGGTACAATATAACTCTTTTCACTCATTGTCAGCTGAAATCCCAGAGTTGCTAGTATCTTAAAGATAAAAATATTCATCAAAAATAGAAAAATAAATACTAAAAAATATCTTAAAATCTTCTTCATTTCTTTTCTTCAACTTTCCTAATTTTTATAACTATTTTATCAAAAATATATATAAAACTTCAAATAAACACCTCAACTGCACTTTTTTTGGCAAAAAATAGGCAGAACAAACGTCCTACCTACTAAAAATATGCTATTGAAAGGGAAATGATTTTTTCTGACACCCTAGGCAAGCTTGGGACAAATAAATCATTGATAGCAACCTTTACGACATCCTATTTAAAGTTACTTCAATTTCTAATGTCCCTACTATTTCTAAGCCACCTCTGGTATGATCTATTCATAGTCAGAATAGATAACACCGTTCTAAATTACGATTCATAGTTACTCCTTTTTTTGATTCGTTACCACAAGATGCCTATTCCCTATAGAGCGTCTACAGCTTCAAATCTATCCATTCTTTTTGTCTTTACTTCTGTATAAAAGAATGAAGACCATCATAAATAATGCAATCGTTGGTATATTGAAACTATTAAACCAAGTAGGTAAAGATACTTTATTTATGTCAGCTACTAATCTGATGATGATATAAGACATTGAACTAAGTAATACCATGATTTCAGGCCAAACTTTCAATACTGATTTAACGAATTTCATATTAAACTCCAATGTGATGCATTCTGAGATTCTACTCTAGTCATTTTAGCACAGACTAACAAGTCATTCTTAACTGTTTACTCTACTCGCTTTTTATTGACCTTATATCCTAGATAAAAGAGCCCAAATAAAACGGGGTAAATTTCTGGATAAAATAGGGTATTGATTGGATTTTTCAAAATCAAATACGTTACGATGTAGATTATGAGCGATACGGTAAAATAACCCTCAGCAAAGCCTAATAAAAATATTTTCATAAGAAACTCCTAATTACCTGACAAGAATGGCGGAAAAACGCTACCATTCATATGCACAAAATCCTTTTGATTCATGTTCTTCATTTATAGTTTTGATTATTTTTTGACAAATCTTTGCGAAAAATACCAAAATATGCTGAGAAAAGCAAACCAACCAAAGTCCATTTCCAATTAAAGGATACTAACGAACCTGTACGAATCACATGAAGTGCGAGATTAAGAGTTATTCCCAACAAAGGACATATCGCGGCTAGTTTAGGTAACAATGTATTGAGATTAAGGTTGCGATTATTCATTATCTAACGCCCACGACGAGCAAAGTCTGAACCAAATTTGTAACCAGCATTAAAAATTTGTACAGCAGCATTCAGTACTCCTGCAATCCCAACTGCTTCCGCAAGACCAAAACCACCTTTTGTTCCCACTAATTCATCGTCAGATAATTGATAAAATTGTTCTAAGTTCATGTTCGTCACTACTCCTTTGTATTATATTTTATTGCTATGTAAATGATTAAAATGAGTATTGGATAAGTAAATACTTCTGAAATATCCATAAAATTTATACTATACTGTCCAGATAATATTTTATAGTCAATTAAAATTTGAACGATAGTAAAAATAATACGTAGCGATAACAATACCCCTAATAATATCACTTCTTTTTTTAAAAACATAGAAATGCCTCTCTGACTACAATCAGATTATGGTCTATTCGAAAACGAATTCAAAAATATAATATATGATATTCATTTTAATAAACTATATTAATAAAATGCATTGTAAACATTTCGCCCAAATGATCTACCAGCATTATAGATACCACCGAAAAATCTTCCCGTACTATCAATCACTTTATGGACATCGATGTTAATATTACCTCTCCATGACACTCGACCGCCCTCTACTGTTGCCAAATCTTTTTCTGTAAGACTTGCAAATTTTTCTTCAATTTTTATCATATTCATTATGTCTGTTCCTCTTTATCTATAATTTTTTATTAAAACAAATAATTGTAAATTGTTTCGCCAAACTTCTGCCCCGCCCAATAAACCGGTCCTAAAAGTAATGTCCCTAAAGCATAAATCCCAACTACTCCAACTATGAAAATGAATACTTTTACAGGAATTGACTGCAAACTGTAAAAATTCTCTACCCTAGTAATCCAACTTTCTATTATGCGTTCCATTAGCGCTCATCCTTCCCTGTTAACGTCCACGACGCTTAGCATGTGCTCCTGAAGCACCATCTACCGCACCCAATAAAAATGTTCCTGCAATTGCGACTCCTCCAACTACTACCAGACCAAATAGCAAGCCTCCTTCTACATCGGCCAATTCCTCATGACTCATTACATGAAAACTACTTTCCATATTTTTAATTTGTTCCATCTTATTCTCCTTTTTTGATTCTTAACGATTGAAAAAGGTAGTTTTTTGTCTTTCCTTTTTCATATATTCTATTCGTTGTTATAGATAACCTTTACTCTCTAAATATTATCTTAGAATCCAAATAATGCACGACGTAACCATAGACCTGTAATTAGACCCCGTTGATAACTTTCCTTGCTACCACCCACCAGCAAAGCTAAGTCGCTCTCCTTTAATACTTCAATAGTATACTTATCATTCATTTCATTCATCTCTTATCCTCCTAAAAACCAAAACCTCTACGAAATCCAATGTACCAATCTACAAGGGTCTTCGTCCAATTTTCTCCACCTTGAATATTGATCAATTCTTCCGACGTTAGCTCAACAAATCCATAATAATGTTCTTTCATTATTTTATTCCTTCCTTTTTCCTCTTACTTATCTATTCGAAAAAAATTTCGAAAATGAACAACTAAATTAAATTTTATTTAAAAAATAATTTAATGTACCATGAATAGAAAATCGGTAGATACATAAACCAGACTCCTTTCTGTTTCCTCTTACTTATCTATTCGA
>NZ_VMLG01000056.1:0-624 GCF_013276565.1 Streptococcus sp. 53 | reverse complement strand
ACTCCATATAGGCTTGGTCAGCTGCTCGTGCGTCTTCGATATCTTCCATGAGTGCCATGAAGTCGTCAAAATCCATGGTCGTTGTGTCGATACCGTGTTTGTTTAGGTAGTCCGTGATGTAGGAATTTTTTTCTGTGAAGTTGATAGTGATAGTCATTAGCGTTCTCCTTTGCTTTTGAAGTGGGCGGATAGGACGGATGTGATGAAGTCGATATCATCTTCATTTAGTGGTTTCCCGTCAAATAACATGGTGTTGGCTGCTGCTTTGCGTAAGTCTATGATTTGTCCGTTTACTTGAGCGAATTCATCACTCCCAGCGATAGCAGGGTTATCCGTTCGTCCGAGCAGGTAGTCTGTGGATACGTTGAAGTAGTCGGCGATTTCTGAAATACGTTCAGTAGATGGTTTTGAATTTTTTAAATTATAAATGGTATTTCTACTGTAACCAAGTTTTTCTTCCAATGAATTTATTGAAAGTCCTTGCTTTTTGGCAAGTTCTTTAATTCTGTCAAATGTCTGAAACATTGATTTTTCAACCTTTCTGAGAATATGACAAAAAATATTTAATATTTCTCATTAAAACACTTGACAAAGTTAATGTGAAGTATTAAAATAGTTTTTGTA
>NZ_VMLG01000055.1:0-1674 GCF_013276565.1 Streptococcus sp. 53 | reverse complement strand
TTACTATCTTCCATATGTGAGAAGTCGCTAGGTATTTGTTCGTCAAAAGTTGATGAGCAGATGCCTAGCATTTTTATTTTTCTCTTTCCATGTTGCATAAAACTCAGTTGGACACTTTGAACTCTAAGAAATTCAAGAGGAAGTATACTGAATGTATTGCTGATTTTGATTAGGTTTGTTTCAGGTAATAATTTTTTCAAGTACACCGACATGTGTTTTATCATTTCAAAAATATTCCAACCGTTTGTCGATAAAGATTCTTGGATTTCTTTAGCTCTACGCAGATGTTTTTCTTTTCCTTTTTCTTTTATTTTTCCATATTCTGACTTCAGCGATCTAAATTCATCGTATCCAGGGAGTAAGAATTCTATTTCTTCTAAATCGCTTGTATTTGCTAATTGCTCAAAGTTAAAAACAGTTAACTCTCCAGATGTAGAAATTAGATCACCATCTTGGTAATCGCTATGTTTTATAAGATTTTTCGCCTCAAGACCAGTGATAAGCAAATCTAATGAATAATCATCAAGAGCGGTTTCTACTAGATTTTTATTTGACTTAGAAAATACAAAATTGTAACTATCAACATTAGTATTAGAATAGCTTCCTGTTGCTTTTAATAGAGCAGAGAGGCCAACGTCACTGGATGTGGTTGTTTGCTCTGTACTTCCTTCAGTTCTAGCGTCGCTTTCTCCATCTTCATTCACTAATTTTGTTATCAGACCAGAGTTTTGTTGAGCCAACAATGAGTTGACAAGTTTGGTATCTAAATAAATTATTTCTTTCATTATTTTCCTCCTTTTTAATTTACTAATGCTAAATACTCTTCTTTAACCATGATTTCATTTGTCATGGTTTTTAGATTGTAGTAAGACATGAATTTGAGGTAATCAAACTCTGTGGGGTCGTCTAAGTTTTCTAGTGCGTCTTTTACGAGATGATGGATCATATTCCTATCAGCTTCGTTTTCACAGCGTAGACGGGCGTTCTGGTACTCTGAGCGTGTGTGGTCTTTGTGTCCAAGTTCGTGTAGGGCGACTTGGATTTGTTGTTCAGGAGTCAAGTTGTGGTCAATAGCGAGTACGTTTGTGTCTGGATTGTAGAAACCGCTACTGTGCCAGTTTGAACCGTCGAAGAGACAAAGTTCTACTTGATATTCTTCGCAGAGTTTAGCGAGTGTCATAGTTCTCCTTCGTTATTTATAAACATCTCTGCGGTGGGCGATTTCCACGGCTAGGACGACTAGTTTATCGTCTTGGATATCACAGATGATGCGGTAATTCTCTACTCTGTATCGCCAGTAACCTGCAAGGTTGGCTTTTAATGCTTTTCCATGTTGTCGTGGATTGGTCGTGTTTTCAATGTTTTTAGCAAGCCAGGATAGGATTTGTTTTCTGGTTGGGGTATCTAGTTTTTTAAGTTGCTTGAGAGCTTTTTTATCAATATCTAGCCGATACATTAAGCAATATCCTCTCGAGTTAGTCCTAGTTCATCCAAGACCTCATCCATGGTATAAGTAACTGGGTCGGCTAAATACTCCATATAGGCTTGGTCGGCTGCTCGTGCGTCTTCGATATCTTCCATGAGTGCCATGAAGTCGTCAAAATCCATGGTCGTTGTGTCGATACCGTGTTTGTTTAGGTAGTCCGTGATGTAGGAATTTTTTTCTGTGAAGTT
>NZ_VMLG01000054.1:0-1079 GCF_013276565.1 Streptococcus sp. 53 | reverse complement strand
CACATATGGAAGATAGTAACTTGATGTTAAAATACGCTCCAACAACTATTTTAAATATTATACTCGGTTCTTTTGGGATGATAGATAAGGATGACCACCTAGTAAGACCTATTGCTATTTATTTCGAGGACTAAATAGATGTCCGTAACGCTGATTAAAACACTCTCTTTTTAAATCGAGTTCTTTCTCGCCTGTTTTAATATCCATGCGGACTCTATCAGCAAATTCATTGTGGCGCAATTCCATTTCTTTTTTAGATTGCTCCATCTTTTGACGCTTTTGATTGATGTGAGTAAAAAAAGAAAACATATTATCGCACCACCTTTCATCACTATTTTACAACGAACAATAGTAAAAATCAACTGTTTCTATTTTGGAATAGTTGCGTAAAACGGAAATAAAAAATGTGCAATAACTGATCCACATTAAAAGCTGAGAGAGGTTTCATTATGAATGAAGAACGCAAAGTTTTAGGTATTTTGGCTATTATTTTCGGAGCGATCGCTCTATTTGGGTCTTGGATGCCTATTATTAACAATCTATCTTTTGTTATTGCTATCTTAGCGCTTATATTGGGCTTGATAGGTCTAGCCATCAACAGAAAAAGACCCAAAATGTTGGCTATCATTGGTACAGTGTTAGCAGTTGTGTCAATGGTTATTGTTATCGCTACGCAATTGATGTATGCTCGTGCTTTGAATAACGCTGCTAAGAGCGTGGAAGATACTGTAAGTTCAGTAAGTTCTTCTATCGAATCATCACAAAAAGAAGAGGATGCTAAATTTAACTGGACAAAAGAACAGTTTGACGCGCTTCAAGTTGGCGATATTATCAACTATGGAGCTGGTGGAACTAACTACGATGATATTGTTAGCGTTCATGGAGAACCAAATAGCATAAACACTACTACTGTTAATGATCATGAAAGCAGAACAATTTCATATTCTTCAGCAGGGACAAAACTCCGAAGTATTACTTTGACATTTAGCAAACAAGAAAATGGTGCTTACTTATTGACTGCTAAAGTCGGCATCGGCTTGGAATAAATTTATTTTTATGGTATAAAGAATTTGTGTTTA
>NZ_VMLG01000053.1:0-6252 GCF_013276565.1 Streptococcus sp. 53 | reverse complement strand
TTCTACACAAAAATAGGCTCCATAATATCTATAGGGGATTTACCCACTACAAATATTATAGAGCCGAAAAGTCTGAGTTGCTCTCAGGCTTTTTATCTTTAGAAAGTCAGACTTTTTTCTTGACTATTTCTGACCAAGTGATACAATAGAACTATGAATTAGCACTCAGGTATAAAGAGTGCTAATACTATCTATCTCATTATGGAGGAAATCAGATGTTGAAACCATTAGGGGACCGTGTGGTCTTAAAAATCGAAGAAAAAGAACAAACTGTTGGAGGCTTTGTCCTTGCAGGTTCAGCCCAAGAAAAAACCAAAACAGCTCAAGTTGTGGCTACTGGACAAGGTGTTCGTACCTTGAATGGTGACTTGGTTGCTCCAAGTGTCAAGGTTGGAGACCGTGTCTTAGTTGAAGCTCACGCAGGTCTTGATGTCAAAGATGGCGATGAAAAGTACATCATCGTAGGCGAAGCTAATATCTTGGCAATCATTGAAGAATAGAAGGAGAAAGTAAGTATGTCAAAAGAAATTAAATTTTCATCAGATGCCCGTTCAGCTATGGTCCGTGGTGTCGATATCCTTGCAGATACTGTTAAAGTAACCTTGGGACCTAAAGGTCGCAATGTCGTGTTGGAAAAATCATTCGGTTCACCACTCATCACCAATGACGGTGTAACTATTGCCAAAGAAATCGAATTGGAAGACCATTTTGAAAATATGGGTGCCAAATTGGTATCAGAAGTAGCTTCAAAAACCAATGATATCGCAGGTGACGGAACGACAACTGCAACTGTCTTGACCCAAGCAATCGTCCGTGAAGGCATCAAAAACGTCACAGCAGGTGCCAATCCAATCGGAATTCGTCGTGGGATTGAAACAGCAGTTGCAGCAGCAGTTGAAGCTTTGAAAAACAACGCCATCCCTGTTGCCAACAAAGAAGCTATCGCTCAGGTTGCTGCCGTATCTTCTCGTTCTGAAAAAGTCGGTGAATACATTTCTGAAGCAATGGAAAAAGTTGGCAAAGACGGTGTCATCACTATCGAAGAGTCACGTGGTATGGAAACAGAGCTTGAAGTCGTAGAAGGAATGCAGTTCGACCGTGGTTATCTTTCACAGTATATGGTGACAGATAGCGAAAAAATGGTGGCTGACCTTGAAAATCCGTACATTTTGATTACAGACAAGAAGATTTCCAATATCCAAGAAATCTTGCCACTTTTGGAAAGCATTCTCCAAAGCAATCGTCCTCTCTTGATTATTGCGGATGATGTAGATGGTGAAGCTCTTCCGACTCTTGTATTGAACAAGATTCGTGGAACATTCAACGTAGTAGCTGTCAAGGCACCTGGCTTCGGTGACCGTCGCAAAGCCATGCTTGAAGATATAGCCATCTTAACAGGCGGAACAGTTATCACAGAAGACCTTGGTCTTGAGTTGAAAGATGCGACAATTGAAGCACTTGGTCAAGCAGCGAGAGTAACTGTGGACAAAGATAGCACTGTTATCGTAGAAGGTGCTGGAAATCTTGAAGCGATTTCTCACCGTGTTGCGGTTATCAAGTCTCAAATCGAAACCACAACTTCTGAATTTGACCGTGAAAAATTGCAAGAACGCTTGGCGAAATTGTCAGGTGGTGTAGCGGTCATCAAGGTCGGAGCTGCAACTGAAACTGAGTTGAAAGAAATGAAACTCCGCATTGAAGATGCCCTCAACGCTACTCGTGCAGCCGTTGAAGAAGGAATCGTTGCTGGTGGTGGAACTGCTCTTGTAAATGTCATTCCAGCTGTTGCTGCCTTGGAATTGACAGGAGACGAAGCAACGGGCCGCAATATTGTTCTCCGTGCTTTGGAAGAACCTGTTCGTCAGATCGCACACAATGCAGGATTTGAAGGATCTATTGTTATCGATCGCTTGAAAAATGCTGAAGTTGGAACAGGCTTCAACGCAGCAACTGGCGAATGGGTCAACATGATTGATCAAGGGATTATCGACCCAGTTAAAGTGAGTCGTTCAGCTCTACAAAATGCAGCATCTGTAGCCAGCTTGATTTTGACAACAGAAGCAGTCGTAGCCAATAAACCAGAACCAGTAGCTCCGGCTCCGGCAATGGATCCAAGCATGATGGGCGGTATGATGTAAGCTTTCTATAGAAAACAACTTATAAAAAACACAAAAGGAGGGGATGACTAACCCTCCTTTTTATGATATTCACTTCTAAATAGATTTGAGCTCTCCTAACTTATATGATAAAATAGGACTAGAAAAAGGAGAAGAACATGATCGATGTAGAAGAAATTCTGAGCAAGATGAACCCCAATCAGAAGATTAATTATGACCGTGTCATGCAGAAGATGGTACAAGTATGGGAGAAAAATGAGCAGCGGCCAACTATTCTCATGCATGTTTGCTGTGCCCCTTGTAGTACCTATACACTAGAATATTTGACCAAGTATGCAGATGTGACCATCTATTTTGCCAATTCTAATATCCATCCCAAGGCAGAATATCATAAGCGGGCCTATGTCACCAAGAAATTTGTTAGTGATTTTAATGAGCGGACAGGAAATACGGTTCAGTACCTAGAAGCTCCCTACGAACCAAATGAATACCGAAAATTGGTTCGAGGTTTGGAAGAAGAGCCTGAAGGTGGCGACCGTTGCAAGGTTTGCTTTGACTACCGCTTGGATAAAACAGCGCAAGTGGCTATGGATTTAGGTTTTGACTACTTCGGTTCGGCTTTAACCATCAGTCCTCATAAGAATTCTCAAACCATCAACAGCATCGGAATCGATGTGCAAAAAATTTACACAACCCACTATCTTCCAAGTGATTTCAAGAAAAATCAAGGATACAAACGTTCAGTAGAGATGTGTGAGGAGTATGACATCTACCGTCAATGTTATTGTGGATGCGTCTATGCAGCCCAGGCTCAGAATATTGATTTGGTTCAGGTTAAGAAGGACGCCACGGCTTTCTTGCTGGATAAGGATGTTGAAAAAGACTATTCCCACATCAAATTTACAGTTACAAAATTAGATATATAGAGACCAACCCAGCTGAAAAACTGGGTTTTTCAAATAAAAAAACCAGGGCTTTCACCCTAGTTTGACAACTTTACCGATTCTTTAGTTCTACATAGCGCTTGTACCAAATGTTTACATAGGCTTCTGAGAAAGGACCACGTCCATTGTTAATCCAATCAACAAGAATTTTGACATGTTCTTTTAAAATATAGTCCAAATCATCAGAATAATTCATTTTGCGTTTGTGACGCTCGTACTCTTCAACGTCCAAGAGACGTTTTTCCCCATCTGTAAAAATTTTAACATCCAAATCGTAATCAATATACTTCAGTGCTTCTTCATCCAGATAGTAGGGGCTAGCCATATTGCAATAGTAGGAAATTCCATTATCACGAATCATGGCAATGATATTAAACCAATATTTCTTGTGAAAGTAAACAATAGCCGGTTCTCGAGTGACCCAACGACGACCATCACTTTCGGTAACCAGTGTATGATCGTTGACACCAATAATGGCGTTTTCTGTTGTTTTTAGTACCATGGTGTCCCGCCAAGTTCGGTGGAGACTCCCATCATGCTTATAACTTTGAATTGTAATAAAGTCGCCTTCTTTTGGAAGTTTCATAACTAACCAACTTTCTACAATTTATAAGTTTATCGTTTACTATTGTACCATAAAAATGCCTAAAATCTGTGAATTTTACACGAAAATATTAAAGATATTCTCTAAGAGCGCTTGCTATATCCGAAAAATCGTAGCCCTTTCGTGCTAAAACTTGGGTTAAACGCTGCTTCAGTTCGTATCCTTCATACTTTCGGGCATACTTAGCATATTGCTTATCAAGCTCCTTGAAGATGAGTTCCTGAGTTGTTTCTTCGTCGACTTGGCTATCTAAGTAGTCAAAGGCAATTTTAGCATCAGAATAGGAAAAACCCTTATTGGTCAAGTTCTGGATAATCTTATCTTGCAAGGCGCGAGTTGGAAGTTTTCCTTCATATTTTTTCAATAGTTTATTAGCTACACGTTGAGCAACTTCCGAAAAATCAAATTCTTTCAAGTTCTCTTCTATAGTGGATTTTGAAATTCCTTTTTGTGTTAGTTTCTGAGTCAGTACATAAGGCCCCTTGTCTCCTGAAAGTTGATTGGCATTGATGATAGCATAAGCGTACTGACTATCATTAATCCAATTATCTTCTTTAAGATTAATAATGACTTGAGAAACTATGTTTTCATCAATATCGTATTTTTTCAGATATTCTCTGACCTCTTTTTCAGTGCGTGCTTTAAAGGATAAATGGTAGAGGGCCAGATTCTTACCGTAAGAAAATTTGGCAAAGTCCTGAATCTCTTTCAATTCCTCTTCGCTTATCACCTTATCTCTCGATAACATAAAACGAACAATTGTATCTTCGGTGATGTAGCATTTGTCGCCGTTATCAAGCTCCATCAGATAGAGTCTTTTTTTCTTTTCAAGTTTTGTGATTTTCATAGTTCTATTATAACTCAAAATGTGATAAGATAGGGGTATGAATCTGAAAGTGAAACAAAAAATACCATTAAAAATCAAGCGCATGGGAATTAATGGTGAGGGAATCGGCTTTTATCAAAAAACTTTAGTCTTTGTACCCGGTGCTCTCAAAGGCGAAGATATCTATTGTCAGATTACTTCTATTAAACGCAACTTTGTTGAAGCAAAATTACTAAAGGTCAACAAGAAGTCTAAATTCCGAGTTGTGCCAGCTTGTACTATTTATAATGAATGCGGAGGCTGCCAGATCATGCACCTGCATTATGATAAGCAACTGGAGTTCAAGACGGACTTACTTCATCAAGCACTGAAAAAATTTGCTCCTGCAGGATATGAAAACTATGAAATTCGTCCAACTATTGGAATGCAGGAACCAAAATATTACCGAGCTAAGTTACAATTTCAGACTCGAAAATTTAAGAATCAGGTCAAGGCAGGCTTATATGCACAAAACTCTCACTATTTAGTAGAGTTGAAAGACTGCCTGGTACAAGACAGGGAAACCCAAGTGATTGCTAATCGTCTAGCGGAATTACTTACTTATCACCAGATTCCAATCACAGATGAGAGAAAAGTTCTAGGTGTTAGGACTATTATGGTCCGACGAGCAAGAAAGACTGGACAGGTTCAGGTTATTATTGTTACAAATCGTCAGCTTAATTTAACCCAACTAGTAAAAGACTTAGTTAAAGATTTCCCAGAAGTTGTGACAGTAGCTGTGAATACAAATACAGCTAAAACCAGTGAGATTTATGGAGAAAAGACAGAGATTATCTGGGGACAAGAGAGTATTCAAGAAGGTGTACTCGATTATGAATTTTCACTATCTCCTCGAGCTTTCTATCAACTAAATCCTGAACAAACAGAAGTTCTTTATAACGAAGCGGTAAAAGCCTTGGATGTTACTAAAGAAGACCATTTGATTGACGCTTATTGTGGAGTTGGAACGATTGGATTTGCCTTCGCAAAGAAAGTTAAGACACTCAGAGGTATGGATATTATTCCAGAAGCCATTGAAGATGCCAAGCGAAATGCTAAAAGAATGGGATTTGACAATACTCATTATGAAGCTGGAACGGCAGAAGAGATTATTCCTCGTTGGTACAAGGAAGGCTACCGAGCAGATGCTCTGATTGTGGACCCACCACGTACAGGTCTGGATGATAAGTTATTAGATACTATTCTTACTTATGTACCAGAAAAAATGGTTTATATTTCTTGTAATGTTTCGACCTTGGCTCGTGATTTGGTACGCTTAGTAGAAGTCTATGATCTTCATTATATCCAGTCGGTCGATATGTTCCCGCATACAGCTAGAACGGAAGCTGTTGTAAAATTAATAAAAAAAGTTTAAAAAAGGTGTTGACAAAGTTTGAAAAGTCTGTATAATAGTAAGAGTTGAAAATAACAACTCTGGTCCGTTGGTCAAGGGGTTAAGACACCGCCTTTTCACGGCGGTAACACGGGTTCGAATCCCGTACGGACTATGGTATGTTGCAGATGGAACACTTGATGAAAAAAGTTTTAAAAAAGTTTCAAAAAAGTGTTGACAAGCGAAAGCGACTGTGATATACTAATATAGTTGTCGCTTGAGGAAAGCGAGTGACAAAGACCTTTGAAAACTGAACAAGACGAACCAATGTGCAGGGCACTACAACAACTGTTGTAGTACTGAACAATGAAAAAAACAATAAATCTGTC
>NZ_VMLG01000052.1:0-4691 GCF_013276565.1 Streptococcus sp. 53 | reverse complement strand
TACTATTATACCGACTTTTCAAACTTTGTCAACACCTTTTTTAAAATTTTTTAATTAATTTTTTCTATGGTAACTTCTCAAAGTAACTTCCACCATAGCGGAACTTAATCTGAAACGCTTTCAGATGAGGGGATTTTGTGCGCTCTTTTTTTCGATTCATTTTGGCTACAAAAGCGATGAAATCAAGCATGATTAAAACCAGTGGAACTTACCCTGACACGGATCTCCACTGGTTTTTAGGATTTTTATCAGATTAACTTCCACTTGGATTAGCAGTAGAACTTAGTTTGGGAATTTACCTTTTTTTCAAATCAACTTTTTCAACTTATAGTAAAAAGAGCCAGAATTGTACTGACTCTTCTATTGTTCATTAAACTTAGAAGCACGTTCTTCTCCCCACCAATAGGGCATTAGTTCTGCGACTTTAACTGTTTTTCTTGTATCATAGTCCATCATGAATTCTGCATCTTTATTTTCAGCATTCAGTTCTAAAAGGAATTCTCTACAAGCACCGCAAGGCATGGCTGAACTTCCACCATAAGGTGGTTTGTCTCGAAAGGCTAATACTTTTTTAACCTTAGTTTGTCCTGAAAATTGGTACATATTGAAGAGAGCTGCCCGCTCTGCGCAGAGATGGAAAACACCACAGGTTCCCTCCATACAGAATCCTGTAAATATTTGTCCATCTTCTGCTTCTACTGCAGCTACAACATGATTGGCATAAACAAAGTCTGATACTTCATGTGGATTGTATAGCTTCTGTGCTTCTTCGTACATCTTTTCCCAGATGTCCATTATTGTACCTTTCTTACTTAGAGATTTCTTTTAGCATGTTTTCGATATGCTGGATTGATTTTTCACGACCTAACAAGAAGATAGTATCTGGCAATTCTGGTCCATGCATTTCACCTGAAACAGCGATACGAATAGGCATGAAAAGATTTTTCCCTTTAATACCTGTTTCTTTTTGGACTGCTTTAATTTGTGGGAAGATATTCTCTGCCACAAATTCATCATCTGTCATCGCTTCAAGTTTTGCTTTGAAGGCTTCAAGAACTGTTGGGACTGTTTCACCCGCCATGACTCCGCGCTCTGCTTCGGTCAATTCTGGGAAATCTGAGAAGAAGAGATCTGTCAATGGGATAATCTCATCTACTGATTTCATTTGTGGTTTATAGAGCTCAACTAATTTTTCAGCTTTGTCAGTCAATCGACCTGCTTCCTCTAAGAATGGTTTTGCCATTTCAAAGATAGTTTCTAGGTCTGCCTTCTTGATATAATCATTGCTCATCCAGTCGAGTTTCTTCTGATCAAAGGCTGCTGGAGACTTGCTCAGGCGGTTTTCATCGAAAAGTTTAATCAATTCTTCACGAGAGAAGATTTCATCTTCGCCACCTGGGTTCCAACCAAGAAGAGCAATAAAGTTAAAGACTGCTTCTGGTAAATAGCCTTTTTTACGGTAGTCTTCAATAAACTGAAGGGTGTTGGTGTCACGTTTAGACAATTTTTTCCCAGTTTCAGAGTTGATAATCAAAGTCATGTGACCAAACTCTGGAGCTTCCCAACCAAGTGCTTCATAAACCATGAGCTGTTTTGGTGTATTAGCAATGTGGTCATCTCCACGGATTACGTGAGAAATTTGCATATCATGGTCATCGATGACAACGGCAAAGTTGTATGTTGGGTAACCGTCTTTCTTTTGGATAACCCAGTCACCACCGATATTGCCACCTTCAAATTCGATATCACCTTTGACCATATCATGCCACTTGTAGATACCTGACTCATTGACAGCCAAGCGAACTGTTGGGATGATTCCTGCTGCTTCACGTTCTGCGATGTAAGCTGCTTTTTCTTCTTCACTCATACCCAGGTATTCATTGATGTAGCGTGGTGTTTCGCCAGCTGCTTCTTGGCGTTCGCGTTCCGCTGCCAACTCTTCTTCTGTAACGTAAGATTTGTAGGCTTTTCCTTCAGCTAGCAATTGGTCGATGTATTTTTGATACAAGTCCAAACGTTCAGACTGGCGGTAATTTTCATGTGTTTCTGGGCTTTCATCCCAATCCATGCCTAACCAACGAAGATTTTCAAGCTGTGAACGTTCACCATCTTCGACATGTCGTTTACGGTCAGTATCTTCAATACGGATAATAAAAGTTCCACCGTGATGACGTGCATAAAGGTAGTTGAATAATGCTGTACGGGCATTCCCGATGTGTAGTAGTCCTGTTGGACTTGGTGCGTAACGTACGCGGATATCTTTTGACATAGTTTCTCCTATAAAGTCTCTAGGCGTCTGCCTTTTTGCTCTCTATATTATATCACAAGTCTTGGCTGAGTCCAATTTCTATGAATAAAGAGAGTAAAAAGAGTGGGCAAACCACTCTTTTCTTCTATTATAGACGTGCGTTAAGTTCTTTGCTTAATTCTTCAAATCCTGGTTTTCCAAGAAGGGCAAACATGTTACGTTTGTAAGCTTCAACACCTGGTTGGTCAAATGGGTTGATAGCATTCAAGTAACCTGAAAGGGCAATTGCCAATTCGAAGAAGTAGATAGTGTAACCAAGAGTGAAAGCGTCTTGCTCTGGAAGAGTCACGTACATGTTTGGTACATCACCATCTGTGTGGGCAAGAAGAACACCATCAGTCGCTTTTTTGTTTACAAAGTCAACGTCTTTTCCTTGAAGGTAACCAAGTCCGTCAAGGTCTTCTTCCAAGCTAGGGATAATCACGTTTTTACGAGGTTTGTCAACACGGACAACTGTTTCAAACATGATACGAGTTCCTTCTTGGATAAATTGACCAAGTGAGTGCAAGTCAGTTGAGAAGTTGGCTGAAGTTGGGTAGATACCTTTTTGGTCTTTTCCTTCTGATTCACCAGCCAATTGTTTCCACCACTCTGAGAAGTACTGAAGTGATGGCTCGTAGTTTACCAAGATTTCAGTTGCATAGCCTTTACGGTAAAGGATGTTACGAACAGCTGCGTATTGGTAAGCTTCGTTTTCAGAGATTTTATCTGAAGTGTAGTCTTTGCGAGCTGCATTCGCACCTTCCATAAGAGCTTTGATGTCAGCTCCTGATGCTGCGATTGGAAGCAAACCAACGGCTGTCAATACTGAGAAGCGTCCACCGATGTCATCTGGAACAACAAATGTTTCCCAACCGTTAGCATCTGCTTCAACTTTAACAGCACCTTTTTGGCGGTCAGTTGTTGCATAGATACGTTTGTTTGCTTCTTCTTGACCGTACTTCTTAACCAAGAGTTCTTTGAAGACACGAAAAGCAATCGCTGGTTCAGTTGTTGTACCTGATTTAGAAATCACGTTTACTGAGAAGTCTTTATCAGCTACGTACTCTACCAAGTCAGCAAGGTAAGTAGATGAGATTGAGTTTCCTGCGTAAAGGATTTGTGGAGCCTTGCGTTCTTCTTTTGTTTGCAAGTTAGCAAAGTGGTGGTTCAAGAAGTCGATTGCTGCTTTAGCACCAAGGTAAGATCCACCGATACCGATTACAACCAAGACATCGCTGTCTGATTTGATTTGCTCAGCAGCTTTCAAGATACGGTCAAATTCTTCGCGGTCGTAGTTTTCAGGAAGGTCCAACCATCCCAAAAAGTCGCTACCAGCACCAGTTCCTTTACGGATCAATTCATCTGCTGCTGTTACTTGTGATTGCATGTATTCCACTTCATGTGGTGCAACGAATTTGTCTAAAACTTTTGAATAATCAAATTTAATATGTGACATGTTATTCCTCCAATATTTCTTCTTTTCTATCATAACGCTTACCTTCGTTTTTTTCAAGTTTTTTTGTCGAATTTCTCCAATTTTTATCAGAATTCAAACGTTTGCGTAAAAATGCCGCATTCCAAAAATTTTGAAAAAATAAAAGAAAGAACGACTAGATGTCCCAGTCGTCACAGTTCATTCAATAAATACTCAAATAATTCTAAATTGCCATCTTCTTCATTAACCAGAAACTCTGGATGCCACTGCAAACCGATAATGCGGTGTTCATCGATAGATTCAATCGCTTCGATGGTCTGGTCTCTTGGATCAATAGCAGTTACACGAAAATTAGGTGCCAAATCTTTAATGCTTTGACGATGGACCGAGTTAACCTGACTTTCTTTTCCAAATAGCTTGGCCACCACGCTTCCCTCCACTGTCTCAATAGAGTGAGATGTTCCGAAAGGTAGGCCTTGCCAGTGACCTTCGATTTCTTGATTGAGGGTTCCACCAAAGGCAACATTGACAAGTTGAACACCGCGACAGATTGCCATAATTGGTTTATTCTGACGAAGCGCTTCTTTCAAGAGGGCCAGTTCAAACTCATCACGGACTAGATTGTAATCATCACTCTCGATGGTCTTTTTCTCTCCATAAAACTGAGGATGGACATTTTGACCGCCTGTCAAAATCAATTTGTCAATCATTTCCACATAATCGCGTACAACTGACTCATCACCAACAGGAATGACTAAAGGGAGACCACCGACTTGACGAATGCTCTCTGCGAATCTACAAGATACAGATGAATGAATGTTTTTTCCTTCTGCGTCTACGGGACATAGATTTGCAGCAACTCCTACAACCGTTCTAGCCATGATGCTTCTCCTTTCGAATATTAACACTCTTCGAAAATCTCTTCAAACCACGTCAGCGTCGCCTTACCGTATATATGTTACTGAC
>NZ_VMLG01000051.1:0-652 GCF_013276565.1 Streptococcus sp. 53 | reverse complement strand
ATTCCGTCTCGCGCCATTTATATATTTTGGAAGGGTAGCGAAGAGGCTAAACGCGGCGGACTGTAAATCCGCTCCTTCGGGTTCGGGGGTTCGAATCCCTCCCCTTCCATTTTACGGGCATAGTTTAAAGGTAGAACTAAGGTCTCCAAAACCTTCAGTGTGGGTTCAATTCCTACTGCCCGTGTTAATAGAATTATGGCGGGTGTGGTGAAGTGGTTAACACACCAGATTGTGGCTCTGGCATGCGTGGGTTCGATCCCCATCACTCGCCTATTTTATATTATTGGGGTATAGCCAAGCGGTAAGGCAAGGGACTTTGACTCCCTCATGCGTTGGTTCGAATCCAGCTACCCCAGTTACTATTTGCCGGCGTGGCGGAATTGGCAGACGCGCTGGACTCAAAATCCAGTGTCCGCAAGGACGTGCCGGTTCGACCCCGGCCGCCGGTATAGTATAGCGTTAGGAACGTAGTTAGTCTTCGTTCCTTTTTTGTATTATTTTTGGTATAATAGTAGTTATTCAAATTTTATTGGCTCTTTGTCAACTGTAGTGGGTTGAAGAAAAGCTAAGCTCGAGAAAGGACAAATTTCGTCCTTTCTTTTTTGATATTCAGAGCGATAAAAATCCGTTTTTTGAAGTTTTCAAAGTTCCG
>NZ_VMLG01000050.1:0-764 GCF_013276565.1 Streptococcus sp. 53 | reverse complement strand
CCACCGGGAAGGTTTTGGGAGACCTTAGTTCTCCCTTAAACCTATGCCCGTAAAATGGAAGGGGAGGGATTCGACCCCCCGAACCCGAAGGAGCGGATTTACAGTCCGCCGCGTTTAGCCTCTTCGCTACCCTTCCAAAATATAAAAATGGCGCGAGACGGAATCGAACCGCCGACACATGGAGCTTCAATCCATTGCTCTACCAACTGAGCTACCGAGCCTTATTGCGGGAGCAGGATTTGAACCTACGACCTTCGGGTTATGAGCCCGACGAGCTACCGAGCTGCTCCATCCCGCGTTAATATAAAAGGAGGATGTGGGATTCGAACCCACGCACGCTTTTACACGCCTGACGGTTTTCAAGACCGTTCCCTTCAGCCGGACTTGGGTAATCCTCCAATATTCAAATGGACCTTGTAGGACTTGAACCTACGACCACTCGGTTATGAGCCGAGAGCTCTAACCAGCTGAGCTAAAGGTCCGACAAGATCATTATAGCGGCGAAGGGGATCGAACCCCCGACCTCCCGGGTATGAACCGGACGCTCTAGCCAGCTGAGCTACACCGCCATGTATCGGGAAGACAGGATTCGAACCTGCGACACCTTGGTCCCAAACCAAGTACTCTACCAAGCTGAGCTACTTCCCGAGTTAAAAAGAAAAATGCACCCTAGAGGAGTCGAACCTCTAACCGCCTGATTCGTAGTCAGGTACTCTATCCAGTTGAGCTAAGGGTGCTCATTAGTTTATGCCGAGGACCGGAAT
>NZ_VMLG01000005.1:0-44636 GCF_013276565.1 Streptococcus sp. 53 | reverse complement strand
AAACTACGGCTGTCACAAACATCAATAATGCGACAACCAACGCTACTGTAGGCACAGCTAAAACAGAAGGAATTAACTCCATCACTAACGTAGCTGTACCAACAGGCGAAGCTACAGAAAAAGGCAAAGCGATTAAGGCAATTGAAGCTGCTGCATTTGCTAAGAAAACAGAAATTTCGAATCGTTTTGATTTGACAACTGAGGACAAGTCAAGAGCATTGCAACAGGTGGATCAAGAAACTAAGGATGCTAAGATTGCGGTGGACAAGGGCGTAACAAATAAGGATGTAGAACAGGCAAAAGTGGCAGGAATCGATGCTATCAAGAACATCAATCCACAACCATCTCCACGTCCGCTTCCTACGCCTCAACCTCAACCTTCTACCCCTACTAAGCCAAATCAAGGAGCTACTGAGACTCCAACAGCTCCATCTGATCCAGCTCCACAACCGTCTCAACCAACAGCTCCGAGTCAACCTGCAAGTCCTGCTCCAGCTCCAAGTTCAGCTCCGACTCAAGCTCCTAGAGTGGCAGCAAGCGCTTCGGCTAGCTCAACGAGCACGCAAGCTCCAGCTCAAGAGCAAGTTGACAAGTCTGAACTTCGTGCCTTGAGTCAAGAGTTAGACCAACGCTTGAAAGCTTTGGCAACAGTATCTGATCCGAAAATCGATGCAGCCAAAGCTGTCCTCCTAGATGCTCAAAAAGCTCTGGAAGATAGTGCCTTGACAGAGCAAGATCTACGTACTGCAGTAGAGTCTGTGAAGGCTGCCTTGGACTCTCTCAAAGATGTGAAAGCAAATGCTAGCGACAGCAAGCCTGCACAGGACAAGAAAGATGCCAAACAAGGAACGGAAGATAGTAAGGATTCAGATAAGATGACTGAAACAAACTCAGTTCCAGCAGGAGTGATTGTGGCCAGTCTACTTGCCCTCCTAGGCGTGATTGCCTTCTGGTTGGTGCGTCGTAAGAAAGAATCAGAAATCCAGCAATTAAGCACGGAATTAACAAAAGTTCTTGGACAGCTAGATGCAGAAAAAGCGGATAAAAAAGTCCTTGCCAAAGCCAAAAACCTTCTCCAAGAAACCCTTGATTTCGTGAAAGAGGAAAATGGCTCAGCAGAGACAGAAGCTAAACTAGTAGAGGAGCTTAAAGTAATCCTTGCCAAACTCAAGTAAAACTTGATTTATGAAATGTCAAATCTAAAAGACGTTTCCGTTCACAAAAGCAGCGACGAGTAACCCTTGTCGTTGCTTTTTGCCTATTTTTGGGATAAGATCCGCCTTGACTAGCAAAAGAAAAAATTGGTCCAGTAGTGCCCGATACGATTTTGCGTAGCAGAAAGCATACAAATGAAATTGAATATAGTAAAATAGGATTAGAAATCTTAAGAAAGTTGGTTCTTTATTGGAAACGATAGTATTTTCAATTTCCGTTTTTTTAGCAGGGGTCTTGTCCTTCTTTTCTCCCTGTATTTTTCCTCTTCTGCCAGTCTATGCTGGAATTTTATTGGATGATCAGGAAAGTGCAAAAAGCTTTTCTTTATTTGGGAGAAAGGTTCTCTGGTCAGGTTTGATTCGAACACTTTGCTTTATCGCAGGTATCTCTCTCATTTTCTTTATTCTAGGCTTTGGTGCAGGTTACTTTGGTCATATTCTCTATGCAAATTGGTTTCGATATGTTATGGGAACAATTATTATCATTTTAGGCCTTCACCAGATGGAAATTTTTCATTTTAATAAATTAGAGTTTCAAAAAAGCTTTACTTTTAAGAAATCAGAATCCAATCGTTATTGGTCAGCCTTTTTACTCGGTATTACTTTTAGCTTTGGTTGGACGCCTTGTATTGGTCCAGTGTTGAGTTCTGTTTTAGCGCTTGCGGCTTCTGGAGGCAATGGTGCTTGGCAAGGAGCTATCTATACTCTTATTTACACTCTGGGGATGGCCCTTCCTTTCTTGGTTTTGGCTCTAGCTTCAGGAGTAGTGATGCCTTATTTTAGTAAAATCAAGCGCCATATGATGCTACTGAAGAAAATTGGTGGTTTCCTCATTATTTTAATGGGAATTTTGTTACTACTGGGACAAGTAAATGTTCTAGCTGGAATTTTTGAATAAAGGAGAAAAAGATGAAAAAAATAATGTTTGCTGGTTTAAGCCTCTTGTCATTAGTCGTATTGATGGCTTGTGGTGAGGAAGAAACTAAAAAGACTCAAGCTCCACAACAGCCAAAACAACAAACGACTGTACAACAAATTGCTGTTGGAAAAGAAGCTCCAGACTTCACCTTGCAATCGATGGATGGTAAAGAAGTTAAGTTATCTGATTATAAAGGTAAAAAAGTCTATTTGAAGTTTTGGGCTTCCTGGTGTGGTCCATGTAAGAAAAGTATGCCTGAGTTAATGGAACTAGCTGCGAAACCAGATCGCGATTTCGAAATTCTTAGTGTCATTGCACCAGGAATTCAAGGTGAAAAAACTGTTGAGCAATTCCCACAGTGGTTCCAAGATCAAGGGTATAAGGATATCCCAGTTCTTTATGATACCAAGGCCACAACCTTCCAAGCTTATCAAATTCGAAGTATTCCTACAGAATATCTGATTGATAGTCAAGGAAAGATTGGAAAGATTCAATTTGGTGTTATCAGCAACGCAGATGCAGAAGCAGCTTTTAAAGCAATGAACTAGCATAGATAAAGAGAATCTGATTACAAATTTCATGGTATAATAGATGGTAACCGTAACGTTGCCGTCTTTTTTGTCGGCCAATAGAAAGAGAAGAGAATGTTAAAGAAAAATGATATTGTAGAAGTTGAAATTGTTGATTTGACACATGAAGGCGCAGGAGTTGCCAAGGTGGATGGTTTGGTATTCTTTGTCGAGAATGCTTTACCAAATGAAAAAATCCTCATGCGAGTTCTCAAGGTCAATAAAAAGATTGGCTTTGGGAAAGTTGAAGAATACCTTGTCCAGTCACCATATCGTAATCAAGATCTAGATTTGGCTTACCTGCGTTCAGGAATCGCGGATTTAGGTCATCTTGCCTATCCAGAACAGCTCAAATTTAAAACCAAGCAAGTTAAGGACAGTCTCTACAAGATTGCTGGAATTGCTGATGTAGAAGTTGCTGAAACTTTGGGTATGGAAAATCCAGTCAAGTATCGCAACAAGGCACAGGTCCCTGTTCGTCGAGTGAATGGTGTCTTGGAAACTGGATTTTTCCGTAAGAATTCCCACGACCTCATGCCACTGGAAGATTTCTTTATCCAAGATCCTGTTATTGATGAGGTAGTAGTAGCCCTACGCGACTTGCTCCGTCGTTATGATTTGAAACCTTATGATGAAAAGGAACAATCTGGCTTGATTCGGAACCTTGTGGTGCGTCGTGGTCATTACTCAGGACAAATCATGGTTATTTTGGTAACAACTCGTCCCAAAATTTTTCGTGTGGAGCAATTGATCGAACAACTAATCAAGCAATTCCCAGAGATTGTGTCTGTTATGCAAAATATCAACGACCAGAACACTAATGCGATTTTTGGTAAGGAATGGCGCACCCTTTATGGACAAGACTATATTACCGACCAGGTGCTGGGAAATGACTATCAAATCGCTGGTCCAGCCTTTTACCAAGTTAATACAGAAATGGCGGAAAAACTTTATCAAACAGCCATTGACTTTGCTGAATTAAGAGCAGATGATGTGGTTATCGATGCTTATTCTGGTATTGGAACAATTGGCCTCTCTGTTGCGAAACATGTCAAGGAAGTCTATGGTGTTGAAGTCATTCCAGAAGCAGTTGAGAATAGCAAGAAGAATGCTCAACTGAACAATATTTCAAATGCCAACTATGTCTGTGACACAGCTGAAAATGCCATGAAGAATTGGCTCAAGGAAGGAATTCAACCAACCGTTATCTTGGTTGATCCTCCACGCAAGGGCTTAACCGAAAGCTTTATCAAGGCAAGTAGCCAAACAGGAGCTGATCGCATTGCCTATATTTCTTGTAATGTCGCAACTATGGCACGTGATATCAAACTCTACCAAGAGTTGGGATATGAGTTGAAGAAAGTCCAGCCAGTGGATCTTTTTCCACAAACGCATCACGTCGAGTGTGTAAGTTTGTTAGAGAAACGTAGTTAATCCTCAAAAGGTTCATTGAACCTTTTGAGTCCGCCAATGGGATAGCTGTCGTAGAGTAAGAAGTTTACGACGAAACGATAGGGTAACAGAGAACCGCCGAGTATGTAGCCTTTAAATGATGTTTTAAGAAGGTAGAAAAAAGAATTTACTATATCCTAAGGGGAACTAATCAGTATTATATTCTGAAAAATCAATCTACGGATAATTTAGATGAGGTTATAAATGATTATATTAGAGTTATATCAAAATAATTATTCTAAAGATTTAGTCGCATTTGATTCCATAGAAGATGGAAAAGCCTTTGTAGCTCAAATCCCTGGATATACTTTAGAAACAGAAGATGGTGTTGAAGTGGAGTATTTTAATCCTAAAAACATACCGGATTATATGGAAATTATTTTTAACGGAAATATTGTTCCTTTATCTAAATTTATGTTCGATCCTGAGGAAAATGTAGACATTATTTGGAAAGAGATTTCAAATTTATCCCTCAAAAACGATAGAGTGATCGAAGGATATTCAAAAATCGATGCATATGTCGTTAACAACCATGAAGTTAAAGCCTATGTCGAAATAAGAGAAACGAACTATCGTAAAGCAAAAGACTTCTTAGAAAGCCGTGGATATGAAATCGACAGAAGCTTTTTCGGAAGTGAAGACGGTGAAGCGATTCTTTACAGAAAAAAAGGGGGCGAAGATTGGCACTTCTTATGTCATTTAGACCCAATGTTTGTAGAGATTGAAGATGTAGAAGGATATGTAAAATAAGAGCTGGAAGGATTGATGTAAGGAATTGAAGAATACTATAAAAGGAGGGATCTGATGCTTGGAGCAATTATTGGAGATATTGTCGGTTCTGTTTACGAATGGAACAATATCAAAACGAAGGACTTTCCTTTATTTAGTGAGGATTGTTTTTTCACTGATGATACGGTTATGACCTGTGCTGTTGCAGAAGCGATTATGAATGGGGGACAAAAAGACGACTTCATTGACGCGATGAAGAAATATGCCAGACTGTATCCGAATGCTGATTACGGTGCTCGGTTTAATGCATGGCTAAACAGCGATAACCGTGAGCCTTATAATAGCTTTGGAAATGGATCAGCTATGCGTGTTTCTCCATGTGCTTGGGTCATGGACTGTGGTTTTTATGAGAGAACCGGAATGTGGTCATCATCTAGAGAACTTGCGAGTCTTTCTGCAGAGGTAACCCATAATCATCCAGAAGGTGTCAAAGGTGCAATGGCTACAGCTGAGGCTATCTTTCTGTGTCGTTTTTACTTTGGTGGTCATTGTAGAGAATACGAGCAACCAATTAATGACAATCCAGCAGAGTGTAAAAGACGGATTAAGGATTATATAGAGAAGACATATGGCTACAATCTATCTCAAACTTTAGATGAAATCCGCCCTAACTATCATTTTAACGAAACATGTCAAGAAACTGTCCCTCAAGCCATTATCGCCTTTCTTGAGAGTAGAGACTTCGAAGATGCGATAAGAAATGCCATCTCACTTGGTGGCGACAGTGATACACTCGCAGCAATCACTGGCAGCATAGCAGAGGCAGCTTACGGTATCCCTGATTTGATCAAGGAAAAGGCCTATTCTTACTTGGATGAACCCTTAAAGGATGTAGTTAGGAGATGGGAAAATAGAATAAAAGCGTATTAATCTCCAGTACGTCAGATTTCTCTTTTCTGTATTTTCATTGTATAATAGGGATACATTTAGTTTCATATAATGGAATATAAAGATTTCTAAAGAATATTAAGGAGAAAATCAATGAAAAAAGCAATGGTAATTATTAACCCTACTTCTGGTGGTGAGAAGGCTTTGGATTACAAAGATAAGCTGGAGAATAAAGCAAAAGAATACTTTGAGAACGTGGAAACCAAAATTACCGAAAAAGCGCTGGATGCAACACATTTTGCTGAGGAAGCTTCTAGTGAGCAGTACGATGCAGTGGTTGTTTTTGGTGGAGATGGGACTGTCAATGAAGTCATTTCGGGTATTGCTGAGAGAGACTACATTCCTAAGTTGGGTATTATCCCAGGCGGTACGGGTAATCTCATTACAAAACTGTTGGAAATCAATCAAGACATTGATGGCGCGATTGATGAACTCGATTTTAACTTAACCAATAAGATTGATATCGGTAAAGCGAATGACAATTATTTTGGTTATATCTTTAGTATCGGTTCTCTTCCTGAGGCGATTCACAATGTTGAAATCGAGGACAAGACAAAATTCGGTATTTTAGCCTATGCTGTAAATACCATGAAGTCTGTCATGACGGATCAGGTCTTTAACATTAAGGTTGAGACAGAAAATGGAAATTATGTTGGTGAAGCTAGTCATGTTTTGGTTCTCTTGACAAATTACTTCGCTGACAAAAAAATCTTTGAAGAAAACAAGGACGGCTATGCTAACATTTTGATTCTGAAAGATGCTTCTATATTCTCTAAATTATCCGTCATTCCTGATTTACTAAAAGGAGATGTTGTGGGCAATGATAATATTGAGTATATCAGAGCGCGTAATATTAAGATCTCTTCAGATAGTGAATTGGAGTCAGATGTTGACGGCGATAAATCGGATAACCTGCCTGTAGAAATCAAGGTACTGGGCCAACATATTGAAGTCTTTTCAAAACCGAAAGAGGAATAGTATATAGACAAAGCCTTTTTTAAGGCTTTTTGTATACTTAAAAAGATAGTTCTTTTAAAAATAGACCATTCTTGCAAATAATTTACAAAAATAGTATACTGGATTTATTGGTTTTGAAAACGTTTGCGTAAAATTTGAATTAAAAATTTAGGAGACAACTTGATGGAATTAAGCGCTATTTACCATAGACCTGAGTCGGAGTTTGCCTATCTTTATAAGGATAAGAAGCTTCATATTCGGATTCGAACTAAGAAAGGGGACGTTGAAAGCATCAACTTGCATTATGGTGACCCTTTTATCTTTATGGAGGAATTTTATCAGGATATAAAAGAAATGGTCAAGATAGCTTCTGACGTCTTATTTGATTATTGGCAGGTTGAAGT
Organism: Streptococcus sp. 53; assembly: GCF_013276565.1. Taxonomy (GTDB): domain Bacteria; phylum Bacillota; class Bacilli; order Lactobacillales; family Streptococcaceae; genus Streptococcus. The sequence continues at coordinate 37,444 of NZ_VMLG01000005.1, read as the reverse complement.
GTCCGTTGACTTTGCACGTATCCAGTATCTCTTTGAAGTCATGGATACAGAAGGTCAAAGTATTTTGTATGGTGATAAAGCTTGTGTGGAAAATTCTCTAGAAAATCTTCATGCTATTGGGAATGGCTTTAAGTTGCCTTATATTCATGAGATTGATGCCTGTCAGGTTCCCGACTGGGTTTCAGACACGGTATGGTATCAGATATTTCCTGAGAGGTTTGCTAATGGAAATGCTCGATTAAACCCAGAAGGGGCTTTAGACTGGCATTCATCTATCACACCTAAGAGTGATGATTTCTTTGGTGGTGATTTACAGGGGATTATTGACCATCTGGATTACTTGCAAGACTTGGGAATTACTGGACTTTATCTTTGTCCTATCTTTGAATCTACAAGCAATCACAAGTACAATACGACAGATTACTTTGAAATTGACCGTCATTTTGGGGACAAGGAGACCTTTCGGGAACTGGTCGAGCAAGCTCATCAGCGTGACATGAAAATCATGTTGGATGCGGTATTTAACCATATTGGTTCGCAATCGCCTCAATGGCAAGATGTTGTCGAAAACGGTGAGGAGTCTGCTTATAAAGATTGGTTCCATATTCAACAATTTCCAGTGAGGACTGAAAAGCTAGCCAATAAGAGAGATTTACCTTATCATGCTTTTGGTTTCGAGGACTATATGCCTAAGCTAAATACAGCCAATCCAGAGGTCAAGGATTATCTTTTAAAGGTTGCGACTTATTGGATTGAAGAGTTTGATATTGATGCTTGGCGTTTGGATGTGGCTAATGAGATTGACCATCAGTTTTGGAAGGATTTTCGAAAAGCAGTTTTAGCTAAAAAACCTGATCTTTATATTTTAGGAGAAGTCTGGCATAGGTCTCAGCCTTGGCTAAATGGAGATGAGTTCCATGCTGTTATGAATTATCCTTTATCTGATAGCATCAAAGAGTATTTCTTACGAGGAATTAAGAAGACAGACCAGTTTATCGGTGAAATCAATGGCCAATCTATGTATTACAAACAGCAGATTTCAGAGGTCATGTTTAATCTCTTGGATTCACATGATACAGAACGAATTTTGTGGACGGCCAATGAAGATGTTCAACTGGTCAAATCAGCCCTAGCCTTTCTCTTTTTACAAAAAGGAACACCGTGTATCTACTACGGAACCGAGCTTTCCTTGACTGGCGGTCCAGACCCAGATTGTCGTCGTTGTATGCCTTGGGAACGTGTCTCAAGTGACGATGATATGCTGAACTTCATGAAGAAGCTGATTAAGATTCGTAAACATGCGTCAGAAATCATTTCGCATGGTAAGTATAGTCTCCAAGAAATCAAACCTGATTTAGTGACGTTGAAATGGGAATACGAAGGTCGGGTCTTTAAAGCTATCTTTAACCAATCAAAAGAAGATTATCTTTTAGAGAAGGAAACCGTAGCACTAGAAAGTAATTGCCAAGAATCGGAGAATCAGCTTGTCATCTCTCCAAAAGGGTTTGTGATTTTCTAAAAACTAGTTGATGAAGATGTTGGTCCATTTCATACCTTATATAGTATAATAAGGCTAGTTACTAAACCTGTAAAAGGAGAAAAAGATGAAGAAATCAAGAAAATTAGCCACATTAGGACTCTGTTCAGCCTTGTTTTTAGGCTTGGCTGCTTGTCAACAAGATGCTACAATTTCGAATGGGACGAGTCAAAGGCAAAGTAGTTCAACGAAAGTGCCATGGAAAGCTTCATACACCAACCTAAACAACCAGGTAAGTACAGAAGAGGTCAAATCTCTCTTATCAGCCCATTTGGATCCAAATAGTGTTGATGCATTTTTTAATCTCGTTAATGATTACAATACCATTGTCGGATCAACTGGCTTATCGGGAGATTTTACTTCCTTTACTCACACCGAATACGATGTTGAGAAAATTAGTAACCTTTGGAATCAAAAGAAGGGCGATTTCGTTGGGACCAACTGCCGTATCAATAGTTATTGTCTTTTGAAAAATTCAGTCACCATTCCCAAGCTTGAAAAGAATGACCAATTGCTTTTCCTAGATAATGATGCGATTGATAAGGGAAAGGTCTTTGATTCACAAGATAAGGAAGAGTTTGATATTCTATTTTCGAGAGTTCCAACTGAGGCAACTACAGATGTCAATGTTCACGCTGAAAAGATGGAAACATTCTTCTCCCAGTTTCAATTTAACGACAAAGCTCGAATGCTATCTGTAGTCTTGCACGACAATCTGGATGGTGAGTATCTGTTTGTAGGCCACGTTGGAGTCTTAGTGCCTGCTGATGATGGATTTTTATTTGTAGAGAAATTGACTTTCGAAGAGCCCTATCAAGCTATTAAATTTGCCAGCAAGGAAGATTGTTACAAGTATTTAGGCACCAAGTATGCGGATTATACAGGCGAGGGACTGGCTAAGCCTTTTATCATGGATAATGATAAGTGGGTTAATATCTAGAGGTAATCTAACATGGATATACTATTAGGCATTTTATGTTTATTCTTGATAGGTATATAGGTGAGTACGATAATTAACAATCGAAAACCAGGAAAAAATGAAAGATTTATAGGTTATATTCAAAGATACGATATTGATGGGGAAGGCTATCAATCAGAAGTATGGGAAGTGACTGAGGAGGAAGATTTATAATTAAAGAACAGAATCTTCTTTACAGTATTGCACCTATTTCCAGACAGTCCATTTGTAGTTTTATCCAGATTGGTATATAATTTAACTTAGAGAAAATAGGAGGACTAATCGAATGGAATTAAAAGATTTTACAGAAAAAGAACAGGAAATGATTAAGAAGGGACTTACGACGTCTAAGATTAGTGACAAGGAAACTGCTGAGAAAATTCTTGCGCTTGTCCCACAAGACTTGATTAAGCGAATCCCGTTTTTCGTCAGAAAACATGCTACAACACGCACTATAAAACGCATTTCAATTGAACACCCTGAACTCTACGCTGCAGCTCAAACAAGTGGTGAAATCCCAGAAAAAGAACGTGAAGAATTACGTCAGATTATCACGACTATCTTTGAACAAAAGATGAATAAACATAGCATTAAGTAGGGAATGAAAAAATATTTTATTGGCGGTTTGGGAAGCAATGTCTATCATAGCAAGGATTTTCTTCAAGAACTAGATTCGCAGGTCTATTTTCTAAATCCATATGAAAAGCATCTCCGAGATGAAACAGAATTGAAATCATGGTTTAAAAATGAGATTGTAGAGGAAGAATCTATCTGTCTGATAGGCCATTCTCTTGGAGGAGATTTGGCTCGTTATCTCGCATCGGAATTTCAAGAAGTGACAAAACTAATTCTTTTGGATGGTGGCTATCTAGATTTAGATAAGATTTTACCTTTAAATACAGAGTTAGAGGAAACTAAAAATTATATTGAATCTCAAGTCGTCTCGGACTTAAATCTTCTTATTTCTAAAGAAAAATCTGAAGCAAAGCATTGGTCAGAAAATATGGAGAAAGCCGTAAGGCAGTCCTATCACTGGAATGTTGAGTATAATAGATATGAGTTGGCTATAAATTATGAAAATATAGAAGCGATCCTCCGCCTACGGAGGAAAATACAAGCTTTTAAGAGAGAAGTGGGAGATACCTTGTTTATTAGTCCTCGCTATCTTAATGAAACTACATGGAGAGAGGACGCCCTAAAAGAATTGCCATACTATTTTGATACTATTCTTCTAGAGAACTTTGGTCATGAGCTTTATACTCAAGCACCTAAAGAAATCGCTAGTCTAATTAATGAGTGGCTCTCTTATTCTCACTGGGTCATTGAATAAATTGTCATAGTTAATATATAGTTTTTGGAATAAGATATGAACAAATTGATTAGGAATATCAAATTAATTTTAGTTCTTTGTCAACTGTAGTGGGTTGAAGGAAAGCTAAGATCTAGAAAGGACACATTTCGTCCTTTCTTTTTTGATATTTGATTCTTTGATATCGAGTGGTTTTGTGATAAAAAGTAATGATTCCATATGATTTTTTCTATGGAACTTTTTCTACACAAAATAGACTCCATAATATCCATAGGGGATTTACCCACTACAAATATTATAGAGTCGCTTTTTCTATTCAGGGCGCTTAAAGGGCTATCATCGGACAAAAGAAAGAAGTCATGATATAATATAAGGTAGATTTCTATATCATAAAACAAAAAACTATTTGAATATCATTCATTTGAGAACTCTCTATGTTCAAACGATAGTAAAATAAAATAGGGTATCTAAACCCTTGCTACGAAAGGAAAAAAATTCAATGGCTACTATTCAATGGTTTCCTGGTCACATGTCTAAAGCGCGTCGACAAGTGCAGGAGAATTTAAAATTTGTTGATTTTGTGACGATTTTGGTGGATGCACGCTTACCTCTATCTAGTCAAAATCCTATGTTGACCAAAATTGTTGGTGACAAACCAAAACTCTTGATTTTAAACAAGGCAGACTTGGCAGACCCAGCAATGACCAAGGAATGGCGTCAGTATTTTGAATCACAAGGAATCCAGACTTTGGCAATTAATTCCAAAGAACAAGTAACTGTAAAAGTTGTAACAGATGCTGCTAAAAAACTCATGGCCGATAAGCTTGCTCGTCAAAAAGAACGTGGGATCAAGATTGAAACCTTACGTACCATGATTATCGGGATTCCAAATGCTGGTAAATCCACTCTTATGAACCGTTTAGCTGGTAAAAAAATTGCCGTTGTCGGCAATAAACCAGGTGTTACCAAGGGGCAACAATGGCTCAAAACAAATAAAGATCTGGAAATCTTGGATACACCAGGGATTCTATGGCCTAAGTTTGAGGATGAAACTGTTGCACTGAAACTAGCCTTGACTGGAGCTATCAAAGACCAGTTGCTTCCTATGGATGAGGTAACTATTTTTGGTCTTAATTATTTCAAAGAACATTATCCAGAAAAGCTGGCTGAACGCTTCAAACAAATGAAAATTGAAGAAGAAGCGCCTGTTATTATTATGGACATGACCCGTGCCCTCGGTTTCCGTGATGACTATGACCGTTTTTACAGTCTCTTCGTGAAGGAAGTCCGCGACGGCAAACTCGGTAACTATACCTTAGATACATTGGAAGACCTCGATGGCGACGATTAAAGAAGTCAAAGAACTCCTTGCTACGGTCAAGGACTTAGATAACCCTATTTTTTTAGAGCTTGAACAGGATAATCGCTCTGGAGTTCAAAAGGAAATCAGCAAGCGTAAAAAAGCTATTCAGGCAGAATTGGATGAGGATCTTCGTTTGGAATCCATGCTCTCCTACGAAAAAGAACTTTATAAGCAAGGTTTGACCTTAATTGCTGGTGTTGATGAAGTTGGCCGTGGTCCTCTTGCTGGTCCTGTAGTCGTTGCAGCCGTTATTTTACCTAAAAATTGTAAGATTAAAGGTCTCAACGATAGCAAGAAAATTCCTAAAAAGAAACATCTGGAAATTTTCCAAGCCGTTCAAAACCAAGCCTTGTCAATCGGCATTGGTATCATGGATAATCAGGTCATCGACCAAGTCAATATCTATGAAGCAACCAAACTGGCCATGCAGGAAGCAATCTCCCAGCTCAGTCCTCAACCTGAACACCTCCTGATAGATGCCATGAAACTGGAGTTGCCCATTTCACAAACTGCCATCATCAAAGGTGATGCTAATTCCCTCTCGATCGCAGCAGCTTCCATAGTAGCCAAGGTGACACGTGATGAATTGATGAAGGACTACGATCAGCAGTTTCCCGGCTATGATTTCGCTACTAATGCAGGATATGGAACAGCTAAACACCTAGAAGGACTTGACAAACTAGGAGTTACCCCAATTCACCGAACCAGCTTTGAACCCGTTAAATCACTGGTTTTAGGTAAAAAAGAAAGTTAATTGAAAGGAAATACCATGGAGGAACAGTCTGAAATAGTCCGTTCTAAGAAAGAATTCGCCTTTGCATCCAGCACTATACTATCCCAAGTTGGTCGAGGAATCATTGTCGGCCTCACCGTTGGAATTATCGTCGGATCCTTTCGTTTCTTAATTGAAAAAGGCTTCCACCTGATACAAGGACTTTATCAAGATCAAGGACACCTATTTATTAATTTATTTATTATCGCCCTGTTTTATCTAATCATCTGCTGGCTCAGTGCCAAACTGACACGCTCTGAAAAAGATATTAAAGGCTCAGGAATTCCTCAAGTCGAAGCCGAACTGAAAGGCCTCATGACCCTTAACTGGTGGGGCGTTCTCTGGAAAAAATATATTCTAGGAATTCTAGCTATTGCCAGCGGACTCATGCTGGGGCGTGAAGGGCCAAGTATCCAACTGGGAGCAGTTGGTGGTAAAGGAATTGCCAAGTGGCTCAAATCCAGTCCAGTAGAGGAACGTTCCTTAATTGCCAGTGGAGCTGCAGCAGGTTTAGCCGCTGCCTTTAATGCTCCGATTGCAGGACTTCTCTTTGTGGTAGAAGAAGTTTATCACCATTTTTCACGCTTTTTCTGGGTATCTACTCTCGCAGCTAGTCTCGTAGCAAACTTTGTTTCTCTGCTCATATTTGGCCTAACACCCGTACTGGATATGCCTGATAATATCCCTCTCATGACCCTAGATCAGTATTGGATATATCTCGTCATGGGAATTTTCCTTGGATTTTCAGGTTTTCTCTATGAGAAAGCTGTATTAAACGTCGGAAGAGTTTACGACTTGATTGGTCAAAAAATCCATTTGGATAGAGCTTATTATCCAATTCTGGCCTTCATTCTCATCATACCAGTCGGAATCTTCTTACCCCAAATCCTTGGTGGTGGAAATCAGCTGGTTCTTTCCTTAACTGAGCAAGATTTTAGTTTTCAAGTTCTATTAGCTTACTTTTTGATCCGTTTTATCTGGAGCATGATTAGTTATGGAAGTGGTCTTCCAGGAGGGATTTTCCTACCTATTTTGGCTCTCGGTTCCTTGCTTGGTGCCCTAGTTGGTGTTATCTGTGTCAATCTTGGACTTGTCAGTCAAGAGCAATTCCCTATATTTGTCATTCTAGGAATGAGTGGCTATTTTGGAGCCATATCAAAAGCTCCCTTAACTGCTATGATACTCGTGACTGAGATGGTAGGAGATATTCGCAACCTCATGCCACTTGGTTTAGTAACCTTGGTCTCCTACATCATTATGGACCTACTCAAAGGTGCACCAGTCTATGAAGCCATGCTGGAAAAAATGCTTCCAGAAGAAGTATCCAGCGAAGGAGAAGTTACACTTATCGAAATACCAGTTTCTGATAAAATTGCTGGGAAACAAGTTCATGAACTCAACTTACCACACAACGTCCTCATCACTACCCAAGTGCATAATGGAAAGAGCCAAACAGTTAACGGCTCAACCAGAATGTATCTGGGTGATATGATTCATCTAGTTATTCCAAAAAGTGAAATTGGGAAAGTCAAAGATTTGTTGTTATAAACTCTGTTTACATAATTTTTATTATGCAATAATAATATTTCTTAATTAAACACATTAGAAAGCCGATTCTCAGCAATGAGATCGGTTATTTTTACTGAGGATCTTTTTTAATATACGCTTCGCTCCAAAATCATTGAAATTATTGCTCAAATTTGTTATGATATAAATATGAATAAAAGTAGACTGGGACGTGGCAGACACGGGAAAAAGAGACATGTATTATTGGCTTTGATTGGTATTTTAGCAATTTCTATTTGCTTATTAGGTGGATTTATTGCTTTTAAAATGTATCAGCAAAAAAGCTTTGAGCAAAAGATTGAATCGCTCAAAAAAGAGAAAGACGATCAATTGAGTGAGGGAAATCAGAAGGAGCATTTTCGTAAGGGACAAACCGAAGTGATTACCTATTATCCTCTCCAAGGGGAGCAAGTGATTTCGTCTGTTAAGGAGCTGATAAATCAAGATATTAAGGACAAGCTAGAAAGTAAGGACAATCTTGTTTTCTACTATACAGAGCAAGAAGAGTCAGGTTTAAAGGGAGTCGTCAATCGTAATGCGACGAAACAAATCTATGATTTAGTTGATTTTAAGGTTGAAGAGACTGAAAAGACCAGCCTAGGAAAGGTTCACTTAACAGAAGATGGGCAACCTTTTACACTTGACCAACTGTTTTCAGATGCTAGTAAGGCCAAGGAACAGCTGATAAAAGAATTGACTTCCTTCTTACAGGATAAGAAATTGGAGCAAGATCAGAGTGAGCAGATTGTAAAAAGATTCTCTGACCAAGACTTGTCTGCATGGAATTTTGATTACAAGGATAGTCAGATTATCCTTTATCCAAGTCCTGTGGTTGAAAATTTAGAAGAGATAGCCTTGCCAGCATCTGCTTTCTTTGATGTTATCCAATCTTCGTACTTACTCGAAAAAGATGCATCCTTGTACCAGTCTTACTTTGATAAGAAACATCAAAAAGTTGTCGCTCTAACCTTTGATGATGGTCCAAATCCAGCAACGACCCCGCAGGCATTAGAGACCCTAGCTAAATATGGTGTTAAAGCCACTTTCTTTGTGCTTGGGAAAAATGTTTCTGGGAATGAGGACTTGGTGAAGAGGATAAAAGCTGAAGGTCATGTTGTTGGAAACCATAGTTGGAGTCATCCGATTCTCTCGCAACTTTCTCTTGATGAGGCTAAAAAGCAGATTACTGATACTGAGGATGTGCTAACTAAAGTGCTGGGTTCTAGTTCCAAACTCATGCGCCCGCCTTATGGAGCTATTACAGATGATATTCGCAATAGCTTGGATTTGAGCTTTATCATGTGGGATGTGGATAGTCTGGACTGGAAGAGTAAAAATGAAGCAGCTATTTTGACGGAAATTCAGCATCAAGTAGCTAACGGCTCTATCGTTTTGATGCATGATATTCACAGTCCGACAGTCAATGCCTTGCCAAGGGTCATTGAGTATTTGAAAAATCAGGGTTATACCTTTGTGACCATACCAGAGATGCTCAATACTCGCCTAAAACCTCATGAACTGTATTATAGTCGTGATGAATAAGCAAGAAAAAATAGGTCTGTCAGATATGTGATAGACTTATTTTTTACAGAAGATAGTACTAATTAGCAAAAAAATTATGCTATAAATGATGAATAATACTCAATGAAAATCAAAGAGCAAACTAGGAAACTATCCACAACCTCAAAACAGTGTTTTGAGGTTGTGGATAGAACTGACGAAGTCAGTAACAATACCTACGGCAAGGCGACGTTGACGTGGTTTGAAGAGAGTATAAAATAGAAGGAGAAGCATATGAATACCTATCAATTAAATAATGGAGTAGAAATTCCAGTTCTAGGATTTGGAACTTTTAAGGCTAAGGATGGGGAAGAAGCCTATCGTGCAGTGTTAGAAGCCTTGAAGGCAGGTTATCGCCATATTGATACGGCAGCGATTTATCAGAATGAAGAAAGTGTTGGTCAAGCAATCAAAGATAGCGGAGTTCCACGAGAGGAATTGTTCGTAACTACCAAGCTGTGGAATAGCCAACAAACCTATGAGCAAGCTCGTCAGGCTTTTGAAGAGTCTTTAGAGAAGCTGGGTTTGGATTATTTGGATTTGTATTTGATTCATTGGCCGAACCCAAAACCGCTTAGAGAAAATGACGCATGGAAAACTCGCAATGCGGAAGTTTGGAGAGCGATGGAAGACCTCTATCAAGAAGGGAAAATTCGTGCTATTGGAGTTAGTAATTTCCTTCCCCATCATTTGGATGCCTTGCTTGAAACAGCAACTATCGTTCCAGCAGTCAATCAAGTTCGTTTGGCTCCAGGTGTCTATCAAGAGGAAGTCGTAGCTTACTGTCGAGAAAAAGGAATTTTATTGGAAGCTTGGGGACCTTTTGGTCAGGGAGAACTATTTGATAGTAAGGAAGTCCAAGAAATCGCAACAAATCACGGAAAATCGGTTGCTCAGATAGCCTTGGCCTGGAGCTTGGCAGAAGGATTTCTACCACTTCCAAAATCTGTCACAGCCTCTCGTATTCAGGCTAATCTTGATTGCTTTGGAATTGAATTGAGTCATGAGGAGAGAGAAACTTTAAAAACAATTGCTGTTCAGTCTGGTGCTCCACGAGTTGATGATGTGGATTTTTAGAAAATCATAAAAAGAATTGTACATTATTCTAATTTTTGATATAATAGTCAGCAGGAAAGAAAGTTTTATGGCGTTCTTCAAGCGAGCTTGGGATAGTGGGAGCCAAGTAGGGCAAAATAAAGTGCTGGCGCTTTCTGTACTATTTTCAAAAACAATGAAGTAATAAATTAGGGTGGAACCGCGTTTCTGACGCCCCTAGGTTAAATCAACCTAGGATTGTCGGACGCGGTTCTTTTTCTTATTCAGTCTATTGTGTGAAAGAAAGGAGAGACGTGGAAAACCTTTATCTTGTAAAAGACGATAGTCAACTAGCTGCATTTCGTGATTTTGTAGTAAGAAATACTGAAAAGTTGAAAGATTATCAATCTTTTTTAAAGAATGAACTTGCAGTCTGTGATTTACCGCAAGCCGTTATTTGGTCAAGTTTTAATGCTGCTACACAGATTATTAGGGAAAGCGCTGTTCCAGCCTATACAAATAATCGACGAATGGTTATGACGCCTGATTTAGCTGTTTGGAAAGAGTTGTATTTGTATCAGTTGATGGACTACGAGTGTTCTCAGCAAACTCAAGCAATAGAAAATCACTATCATTCTTTATCTGAAAATTTCCTCTTACAGATTGTAGGACATGAGTTAGCTCATTGGTCGGAGCATTTTTTAGATGATTTTGATGGTTACGACTCTTATATCTGGTTCGAAGAGGGGATGGTTGAATATATTAGTCGCAAGTATTTCTTGACAGAAGAGGAATTTCAAGCGGAAAAAATTTGTAATCAGTCTCTTGTAGAACTTTTTCAGAAGAAATATGGTTGGCATTCATTGAATGATTTTGGTTCTTCGACTTATGATAAGAATTATGCAAGTATTTTTTACGAATACTGGCGCAGTTTTTTGACAGTAGATAAGTTGGTAGAAAATCTAGGTAGTGTACAAGAGGTCTTCGATTCTTATCATTTATGGGCAAATACAGATAAAACTCTTCCCTTGTTAAATTGGTTTGTTCAGCAGAAGTTAATTGAAAAAGAAATATAAAAACTAAAGGAGTAAACAATGTCTAAAAAATTGACTTTCCAGGAAATCATCCTTACTTTGCAACAATTTTGGAATGACCAAGGTTGTATGCTTATGCAGGCTTATGATAATGAAAAAGGTGCGGGGACAATGAGTCCTTACACTTTCCTTCGTGCTATTGGTCCTGAGCCATGGAATGCAGCTTATGTAGAGCCATCACGTCGTCCTGCTGACGGTCGTTACGGAGAAAATCCTAACCGTCTTTACCAACACCACCAATTCCAGGTGGTCATGAAGCCATCTCCATCAAACATCCAAGAACTTTACCTTGAGTCTTTGGAAAAATTGGGAATCAATCCTTTGGAACACGATATTCGTTTCGTTGAGGACAACTGGGAAAACCCATCAACTGGTTCAGCTGGTCTTGGTTGGGAAGTTTGGCTTGACGGTATGGAAATCACTCAGTTCACTTATTTCCAACAAGTTGGTGGATTGGCAACTGGCCCTGTGACTGCGGAAGTTACCTATGGTTTGGAACGCTTGGCTTCTTACATTCAAGAAGTAGATTCTGTCTATGATATCGAATGGGCTGATGGTGTAAAATACGGAGAAATCTTCATCCAGCCTGAGTACGAGCATTCAAAATATTCATTTGAAATTTCGGATCAAGAAATGTTGCTTGAAAACTTTGATAAGTTTGAAAAAGAAGCTGGTCGTGCTTTGGAAGAAGGATTGGTGCACCCTGCCTATGACTATGTTCTCAAATGTTCACATACCTTTAACCTGCTTGATGCGCGTGGTGCAGTATCTGTAACAGAGCGTGCAGGCTATATCGCTCGTATCCGTAATTTGGCCCGCGTCGTAGCCAAAACCTTTGTCGCAGAACGTAAACGCCTAGGCTACCCACTTTTGGATGAAGAAACACGAGCTAAACTCTTAGCAGAAGACGTAGAATAAAGAGAATGACAAATTACGAAAATGGGCGAACAGAGTGAGCCCTGAGCCAGTTGCCGCAGTGATGAAGGTATCCTTAGTGAAACTAAGGATACTAGGCAAAATTGGAGACTTTTGGCTCCAATTTTAGCAATGAAACAACGAAGTTGGTTGCTTGCGTGCCCATCACATAAGGCAAACTGGAAAATAAAAAGATACTTTTCGGAGAAAAAACATGACAAAAAACTTATTAGTAGAACTCGGTCTTGAAGAATTACCAGCCTATGTTGTTACGCCAAGTGAAAAACAACTAGGCGAAAAAATGGCAGCCTTCCTCAAGGAAAACCGCCTGTCTTTTGAAGCTGTTCAAACCTTCTCAACACCACGTCGTTTGGCTGTTCGTGTGACTGGTTTAGCAGACAAACAGTCTGATTTGACAGAAGATTTCAAGGGACCAGCAAAGAAAATTGCCTTGGATAGTGATGGAAACTTCACCAAAGCAGCTCAAGGATTTGTCCGTGGGAAAGGCTTGACGGTTGAAGATATCGAATTCCGTGAAATCAAGGGTGAAGAATATGTCTATGTCACTAAGGAAGAAGTTGGTCAAGCAGTTGAAGCCATTGTTCCTGGTGTTGTAGATGTCTTGAAGTCATTGACTTTCCCTGTCAGCATGCACTGGGCTAACAACACCTTTGAATACATCCGCCCTGTTCACACTTTAACTGTTCTTTTAGATGAAGAAGAGTTTGACTTAGATTTCCTTGATATTAAGGGAGGGCGTGTGAGCCGTGGCCATCGTTTCTTAGGAAAAGAAACCAAGATTCAGTCAGCTTTGAGCTATGAAGAAGACCTTCGTGCACAGTTTGTAATCGCAGATCCACGTGAACGAGAGCAAATGATTGTTGACCAAATCAAAGCAATCGAAGCTGAACATGGTGTACGTATTGAAATTGATGCTGATTTGCTGAATGAAGTCTTGAACTTGGTTGAATACCCAACTGCCTTTATGGGAAGTTTTGATGCCAAATACCTTGAGGTTCCAGAAGAAGTCTTGGTAACTTCGATGAAAGAACACCAACGTTACTTTGTTGTTCGTGATCAAGACGGCAAGCTCTTGCCAAACTTCATTTCTGTTCGTAACGGAAACGCAGAGCATTTGGAAAATGTCATTAAAGGAAATGAAAAAGTTTTGGTAGCCCGCTTGGAAGACGGAGAATTTTTCTGGCGTGAAGACCAAAAATTGGTCATTTCAGATCTTGTTGAAAAATTAAACAATGTGACCTTCCATGAGAAAATTGGTTCTCTTCGTGAACACATGATTCGTACGGGTCAAATCGCTGTACTTTTGGCAGAAAAAGCTGGTTTGTCAGCGGATGAAACGATTGACTTAGCCCGTGCAGCAGCCATTTACAAGTTTGACTTGTTGACAGGTATGGTTGGTGAGTTTGACGAACTCCAAGGAATTATGGGTGAGAAATATGCCCTTCTTGCTGGTGAAACTCCAGCGGTGGCAGCTGCTATTCGTGAACACTACATGCCTACTTCAGCTGAAGGAGAACTTCCAGAGAGCAAGGTCGGCGCAGTGCTTGCCATTGCAGACAAATTGGATACGATTTTGAGTTTCTTCTCAGTAGGCTTGATTCCATCAGGTTCTAATGACCCTTATGCCCTTCGTCGTGCGACGCAAGGTGTGGTTCGTATCTTGGATGCCTTTGGTTGGCACATTGCTATGGACGAGCTGATAGATAGCCTTTATGCATTGAAATTTGATAGCTTGACTTATGAAAATAAAGCAGAAGTTATGGACTTTATCAGGGCTCGTGTTGATAAGATGATGGGATCTACTCCAAAAGATATCAAGGAAGCCGTTCTTGCAAGTTCAAACTTTGTTGTGGCGGATATGTTGGAAGCGGCAAGTGCTCTCGTAGAAGCAAGCAAGGAAGAAGATTTCAAACCATCTGTTGAATCACTTACTCGTGCCTTTAACTTGGCTGAGAAGGCAGAAGGAGTTGCTACAGTTGATTCAGCTCTCTTTGAAAATGATCAAGAAAAAGCTTTGGCAGAAGCAGTAGATACACTTGTCTTATCAGGGGCTGCAAGTCATCAATTGAAACAGCTCTTTGCACTTAGCCCAGTTATTGACGCCTTCTTTGAGAATACCATGGTAATGGCAGAAGATCAGGCTGTCCGTCAAAATCGTTTGGCTATCTTGTCTCATTTAACTCAAAAAGCAGCTAAACTTGCTCGTTTTAACCAAATTAACACTAAATAAAATTTGGTAAACGGACTTTATCTTATCACAAAGGAGAAGAAATGGATCAGAAAAAAATTGATCGTATCAACGAGCTCGCTAAAAAGAAAAAAGCAGAAGGCTTGACACCAGAAGAAAAAGTGGAACAAGCTAAACTACGTGAGGAGTACATCGAAGGTTATCGTCGCACTGTTCGTCACCACATTGAGGGAATCAAAATTGTGGACGAAGAAGGAAATGATGTTACACCTGAAAAACTACGCCAAGTCCAACGTGAAAAAGGCTTACATGGTCGTAGTCTCGATGACCCAAATTCATAATAAGTATTCTTTCTTTTAACAAAGATAGATGAAATAATAACCAAAAGACTATCATACATAAATGGGCTGCACCTCAAAAGTTAGAGCTAGAAAATCTAACTTTTGAGGTGTTTTTATTATGAAATTGAGTTATATAGTGAATTGAAATAAGATGTGAACAAAAAGATTAGTGAATTCAAATTAATTTCTATACAGGTTTTAGAATTATGGGTATACTATTCTATGTTCAATCCACTATAAATATATGCTCTAAAATGATGGTCGTTGAGTCTTCTATCGTCAAGAAAAATCATCAAATCCCTCGTATTATAGTCATTTAGTTTTAAAAAAGCACTTCAAATATTCAAAAATATTTGGGACTTTCCTTAATAAATCCGTCACTTTCTTTTTCAAGATAGCCCAAGCTTGCTCAATAGGATTCAAATCTGGTGAATAAGCTGGTAGAGGTAAGAAAAAGTGTTTATCTTTAATGTAAAGTTCATCCAAGATATGCTTGGGATGAAAACTAGCATTGTCCATGACAATGACGTGAGGTGTCTTCAAAGCAGGCAAGAGCTGCGTTTTGAACCACTCCACAAAGAAGTCTCTCGTCATACTTTCCTTGTAAATCATGGGAGCTATAAACTCTCCGTCTACTTGTCCTGCAACAATTGAAGTCAGCTCAAAACGCCGTCCGCTAATCTTGTTATAGACTTTCTCCCTTCTAGGAGCCCGTGCATAAGGACGATAGAGCTAGCGGTCGTTTCCCGTTTCGTCAATATATACGACTGGTAAATCTTTTAGGTTATCCAAAATATCAAGAAACTCAGCGACTTTCTCTGGATCTTGTTCCTTAGAGCTAGTTGTCTTTTTTTTAAAAGTGATATGAATTGCTTTAAAGCTGTCCATACTGAAGGAACAGCACAATCAAAATGTGCCGCAATTTCCCGTTAAAAAGCGTCTGGATGAGCCTTTACAAAGACTTTCAACTCCTCTAAAGGGATTTCCCGCTTTTTGACGACTCACTTTTTCCGCTCTAAGTGTCCTTGTTCACGTCTTTCTTTTCCCACGTGAAGAAAGTTCTGACGCCTACATCAAAAACTTTGACCGCCTCGACATGGCTGTGTCCTCTTTGATGTAATCTAAGGCTCCTTGTTTAAAATCTGTACTATATGCCATAGCTTTATTATAGATGCTTGTTTAAAACTAAGCATCTATACCATCCAATCTAAAGCATTGTGAAGAGCTACAGTAGTTGTTCCAAATTTCTTCTGAATTTTCTTTGGTTTATTGCTATCTAGTGAACCATCTAGAATACAACAAACAATGGATTTTGGATGGACATCAATACCACAACACGTTTCGATCATAGCTTCCATTATAAAAACCTCCTGTTAACTATTTGAACAATAGAACAAGAGGCTACTAGTAATATGTTTTCATGCTCCAAGCATATTTGAGTTTTCTCATGACTCTTGTTCATCCAGTTTTTTAAACAGGCTAGGAAAAGCCCTATTAAACACCACGGATTGGTATTGTTCATCTTCATTATAAGCTAAACTTCTTTTTCTGTCACGAGTTAGCAGGCTCTTCCTGCTTAGAGTTTTTTATGAACTTGGTTTGCTTTTTAAAAAGCTCGATAAACATAGGGATTTTCTGGTTTATCGACTTTGGTAAAGCTTTCGATTTCCAAGGTTGGAAGGTTTTGTTTGAGTTCTTTATGGTAGTGATTGACCAGTTTTCCTTTGGCTGTTATCCAAGTATTATTTTCATATTGACGGGTATTTCCCTTGGTCAGTAATCCATAGACACCAGAATCTGCGATACAGTGAATAATGCCGAAGCGGAACAGAAATTGACTATTGGCATGACTGGGGTCATTATAGACAAAGCCTGTGAATTGGACCGTCTTGCCCTCAAACTCATCTGGATAGTCATAGATAGCCTCCATGACTTCCATATAGTTCTCATTCGTGATCTGAATGCTATCCTGGGACAAGTATTTATCCGCCGCCGTTCGCATTTCCTTTTCATAGGCTGATTTTGAAAAATAAGAACTGGTATCTGGTTTCAAATATTGGCTTGTTGTCCCTTCGCTTGTCTGAATGGCCAGATCCGTTCCTTCCGATAGGGGGAAATGATAGCCTTTGGCAGAAACGGTCTGAGAATCCAAGCTAACAGTTGGGAAAGTTAAGCCGATGACAAGTGGAATAGCCAGAAGAGAAATACTCGTCATCTTGGCCAA
The DNA here is from genome assembly GCF_013276565.1 of Streptococcus sp. 53. Lineage (GTDB taxonomy): Bacteria > Bacillota > Bacilli > Lactobacillales > Streptococcaceae > Streptococcus. The sequence continues at coordinate 20,561 of NZ_VMLG01000005.1, read as the reverse complement.
TCGGCTGTTCAGATGACTGTGGGTTTTGACTTGCTTCATCCAGATATACAGTTGAACAATTGCCAAAATAAAGGAAAGCACCATGGAGATATAGGCCAGATAGGAATAGTGCATGTTGATGTACTGGTTTAATTTGCCTGACAAATGGAGGTAAATAGTCAGTTCAAAATAGCCAGCTAAAACTAAAAATCGAATCATAGGATGACTCCAATCAAGAGAGAATAGACTAAGACGACAAGAGTTACAATCGTTATGAAGTGACTGATAAATCGTGCTTTCAAGTAATTTTTCATCATGAGAATATTTTTAATATCCAGCATTGGGCCAATAACCAGAAAGGCCATAACTGGTGCCAATCCGAAACTCGAAAGAAGAGAAGCACCGATAAAGGCATCCGCCTCACTACAGAGAGAAAGAAGAAAGGCCAAAAGCATTAAGAGCAGGATGGCAAAAAGAGGGGTCGCACTGATAGAGGTCAGAATCCGTGTCGGAACATAGACCTGTATTATAGAAGCAAAGAGACAGCCAAATACCAAATAACGCCCCGTATCAAAAAACTCATCAATGGCTTGCACAAAGACCTGAAAACCTTTTTTTACAGGATTTAAGTGAGAAAAATCATGCTCATGACAGGCCAGACGATTTTCTTTCTGAATTGGTTCTTGCCAGAAAAATCCTAGAAAAATTCCTAGTATTACAGCCACAACGATGGAACCCAGAGCTCGTAACAGGGCGATATGGAAGGAGTTGCCAAAGGCAGAATAGGTCGCAAAGAGAACAATGGGATTGATAACAGGTGCTGTCACAAGAAAGGGAACGGCCGTGTAACTGGGAACCTTCTTTTCCAGAAAACGATTGATGATGGGGACGATTCCACATTCACAAGAGGGGAAAAGTATCCCGATGAAGGTGCCAAAAAAGATTCTCCCCCAACGATTTCGAGGGAGAAAATGATAAACCTTATCAGGTGTGATATAAACTTCAATCAGCCCTGAGACAATGCTTCCTATCAGAACGAAGGGAAGGGCTTCAATGATAATGGAGAGAAAAATGGCTCCAGTTTGAAGTACACTAGATGGGAGTTGTTGAAAAGCAGTCATCTAGTTTTTCTTTTCTGCTTTGTCTTTTTTCTCTTTGTCATCAGGGAAAGCAACTTGTTTCAAATCAGGGAGTTTAGCAAACTCTTCAAACATCTTGTCCAAGTCGTCTCGTTTTGTAAATTTTACAGCCATAGGTGTACCTCGATTCTAAATTCTACCTCTATTATACTATTATTTTGAGGAAAAGGGAAAAGTTAAAATTGAGTATCTAACGAATCATAGAGCTTTATAAATCCTGATTAAGTTTGGTAGATTGAGAAAGTTTGACAAAAAAGTAGATAGTGCTAGAATAACATTAACGAAAGACATTTGAGGGCAGAAAGGTTCCTGCCACACCTTGAAAAAGGTATCTGAGATGCTGGGTACACCGACCAGCCAAATGTCCGTTATTTCAAAGGAGGGGCTTAAATGCTCCTTTTTTATTTAAAATTTCAAAATAGATTGCACCCACCGCAGGCTCAGCCTTGCGGTTTTTTATTTGCACTGAAAATTGATTCGATAACTTCAACAAATAGCTTTATAAAGCGTTTTGTCAAAAATAAAAACAGTGAAATTACTCATAGATTCTTTTGTAATCTAGTAGAATTTTAAATTGAAACCTTCTCAATGAATAGAATATTGAAATGAAGTAAATTTATTTCCCAACTTATGTTTTAAAATTGTAAGAGATAATTTGAATAATATTAGCTTATGGTATAATAGATTCATGGATAAAAAATATGAAAAAATCTCCCAGGATTTGGGAGTGACGTTAAAGCAAATTGATACCGTTCTAAGTTTGACAGCTGAAGGGGCTACTATTCCCTTTATCGCGCGTTATCGCAAGGACATGACTGGTAGTCTGGATGAGGTGGCAATTAAGGCCATTATCGACTTGGATAAGAGTCTGACAAATCTCAACGACCGTAAGGAAGCTGTTTTAGCTAATATTCAAGAGCAAGGCAAGCTAACTAAGGAATTGGAAGAAGCTATCTTAGCTGCCGAAAAACTAGCTGATGTAGAAGAACTCTATCTTCCATACAAGGAAAAACGTCGGACCAAGGCAACCATTGCCCGTGAAGCTGGACTCTTCCCACTTGCTCGCTTGATTTTGCAGAATGTAACTGACTTAGAGAAAGAGGCTGAAAAGTTTGTCTGTGAAGGATTTGCGAGTAGCAAAGAAGCTTTAGCTGGTGCAGTTGATATCTTGGTCGAAGCCTTATCGGAAGATGTGACCTTGCGTTCCATGACTTATCAGGAGGTTCTGAGACACTCTAAACTCACTTCTCAAGTCAAGGATGAAAGTCTTGATGAAAAACAGGTTTTTCAGATTTACTATGATTTTTCTGAGACAGTTGGAAATATGCAGGGTTATCGAACCTTAGCCCTCAATCGTGGGGAGAAGCTAGGTGTCTTGAAGGTCGGTTTTGAACATGCAACCGACCGTATTCTTGCCTTCTTTGCTGCTCGTTTCAAGGTAAAAAATGCCTATATAGATGAAGTGGTTCAACAGTCAGTTAAGAAAAAAGTCTTGCCTGCTATCGAGCGACGCATTCGGACAGAATTGACTGAGAAAGCGGAAGAAGGGGCTATCCAACTCTTTTCTGACAACCTGCGCAATCTCCTCTTGGTTGCTCCGCTGAAAGGGCGCGTAGTTCTAGGATTTGACCCTGCCTTTCGTACAGGTGCCAAGCTAGCTGTCGTGGATGCAACTGGGAAAATGCTGACAACACAGGTCATTTATCCTGTTAAACCAGCATCAGCTCGTCAAATCGAAGAAGCCAAGAAAGATTTGGCAGATTTGATTGGTCAATACGGCGTGGAAATCATTGCCATCGGAAACGGAACGGCCAGTCGTGAAAGTGAAGCCTTTGTGGCGGAGGTTCTTAAAGATTTCCCTGAAGTCAGCTATGTTATCGTCAATGAAAGTGGTGCTTCTGTCTATTCTGCCAGCGAACTTGCTCGTCAGGAGTTTCCAGATTTGACCGTTGAAAAACGCTCTGCCATCTCTATCGCCCGTCGTTTGCAGGACCCCCTTGCTGAATTGGTCAAAATCGATCCTAAGTCAATCGGTGTCGGCCAGTACCAGCACGATGTCAGCCAGAAGAAACTATCTGAGAGTCTGGACTTTGTCGTCGATACCGTGGTAAACCAAGTCGGTGTCAATGTCAATACAGCCAGCCCAGCTCTTCTTTCACACGTAGCTGGACTCAATAAAACCATCTCTGAAAATATTGTCAAATACCGTGAGGAAGAAGGTAAAATCACTTCACGCGCTCAAATTAAGAAAGTTCCGCGTCTGGGTGCCAAGGCTTTTGAGCAGGCTGCTGGTTTCCTCCGTATCCCTGAAAGTAGCAATATCCTTGATAATACAGGAGTTCACCCAGAAAACTATGCTGCGGTTAAGAAGCTCTTCAAACGCTTGGATATCAAGGACTTGAATGAAGATGCCCAAAGCAAACTCAAATCCCTTTCAGTCAAGGAAATGGCGCCAGAGCTAGACCTTGGTCCCGAAACCCTTAAAGATATCATTGCAGATCTTCTCAAACCAGGTCGAGATTTCCGTGATTCCTTTGACGCACCTGTGCTTCGCCAAGATGTTCTAGATATCAAGGACTTAGTGGTGGGGCAGAAGTTAGAAGGAGTAGTGCGTAATGTCGTTGACTTCGGTGCCTTCGTTGACATTGGAATTCACGAAGACGGCTTGATTCACATTTCGCATATGAGTCGCAAGTTTATCAAACACCCTAGTCAAGTTGTGTCAGTCGGAGATTTGGTGACCGTTTGGGTCAAGAAAATTGATACTGAACGTGAAAAAGTCAATCTGTCGCTCCTCGCTCCAAATGAAACTGACTGATTACGTCAAGCAAGTTTCGCTAGAAGACTTCGGCAGACCTTTTATCCATTATGCCCAGTGGAATAGGCGTCTACGTTCGACAGGTGGGCGATTTTTTCCCAAAGATGGGCATTTGGATTTTAATCCCAAGGTTTATCAGGAACTGGGTCTGGATGTTTTTAGGAAAATTGTCCGACATGAACTCTGTCATTATCACCTCTATTTTCAAGGGAAGGGCTATCAACACAAGGATCGGGATTTTAAGGAACTGTTGAAAGCAGTGGATGGATTACGCTTTGTGCCCTCCTTGACAAATAGCCACTCTAAACCACTCAAACTTTATCGTTGTCAATCCTGCCAGCAAACTTATCAGCGCAAGCGAAGGATTGATACCAAACGCTATCGATGTGGAGTTTGTAGAGGTAAATTGCTACTAGTAAATCAGCCTGAGGACTGATGAAAGCCGAGCCTACCCGTGATATACTATGTCTAACCTAGCAGAAAGAGGAAATATCATGAACAGTAAATTTTATAAAATGAGACGAAATCGTATGATTTCAGGAGTTCTGGGAGGTCTGTCAGACAAGTGGAACTTTGATGTTACCCTTGTTCGTTTTCTATTTGCTATTTTTACAGTCGCAAACTTTGGACTTGGCGTGATTATCTATATCATCCTAGCTTCTATCATGCCAACCAAGGAAGAAATCGAAGCAGAAATGTACGGAACAGGCCCACGCAAACGCAAAGAAGCCCAAGCCATTGACGATAATGAAGGCTGGTTTTGGTGAGGTAGAAACAGTTATTTTACTGTTAGTCTATGAATTCGACTAATCTATTTTAACATTTCTTGAACCCTTGTATCTGCAAGGGTTTTCTTCTTACTTTCTTTTTATAGTAAAATATTTTTAATAAAATATCTACATTTCCCCCAATCTTACAAAAATGTAAGATTAAAGTCTCTTTTGTAAGGTTAGGTTATGGCAAGCGGTCTTTTTTTGATGTAAACTAGACTCATAAAGAACAAAGGAGTAACATCATGAAACAAACATTACATAAGAAAACAAGAAAACCAAGCCACAAAGATATCGAGCGTGTTCAGCTGGGATGCGCTATGATGCAAGCAACATTTCATTTGATGGGATATTAAGAAAGGAGATTCTCATGACACTTTTAGATGTAAAACACGTTCAAAAAATTTATAAAACTCGTTTTCAGGGCAATCAAGTAGAAGCCCTCAAGGATATTCACTTTACCGTGGAAAAGGGTGACTACGTTGCCATCATGGGTGAGTCTGGTTCTGGTAAATCAACTCTTCTCAATATTCTAGCTATGCTGGACAAACCAACCCGTGGTCAGGTTTACTTGAATGGAACTGACACCGCAACCATTAAAAATTCACAGGCTTCTAGCTTCCGTCGTGAAAAGTTAGGCTTTGTCTTTCAAGACTTTAACTTGCTAGATACTCTGTCTGTTAAAGACAATATATTGCTTCCCCTTGTCTTGTCAAGAAGACCCATTACGGAGATGATGAAGAAATTGGTGGTGACAGCTGAGAATCTGGGAATCAACCAATTGCAAGAGAAGTACCCTTACGAGATTTCTGGTGGTCAGAAACAGCGTGTGGCAGTAGCCCGTGCCATCATCACAGAACCTGAAATTCTCCTTGCGGACGAGCCAACAGGTGCCCTTGATTCCAAGTCCTCTGCAGCCTTACTTGATGTCTTTGATGAAATCAATGAGCGCGGCCAAACCATCCTCATGGTAACCCACTCAACAGCAGCAGCTAGCAGAGCTAAACGTGTACTCTTTATCAAAGACGGCATTCTTTACAATCAAATCTACCGTGGAGAGAAGACAGAGCGTCAGATGTTCCAAGAAATTTCTGATACCTTGACTGTCATGGCAAGCGAGGTGAATTAGTATGTTTCGATTAACCAATAAGTTAGCGGTATCGAACTTGATTAAAAACCGCAAACTCTACTATCCTTTTGCGCTGGCTGTTCTCTTGGCAGTCACTGTCACCTATCTCTTTTACTCTCTAACTTTCAATCCTAAGATTGCGGAAATCCGTGGAGGATCAAGCATTCAAGCTACTCTAGGATTTGGTATGTTTGTCGTCACACTTGCGTCAGCCATTATCGTCCTCTATGCCAATAGTTTTGTCATGAAGAACCGTTCCAAGGAACTGGGAATTTATGGCATGCTGGGCTTGGAGAAACGCCACCTGATCAGTATGACCTTTAAGGAGTTAGTGGTGTTTGGGATTCTAACTGTTGGAGCAGGTATCGGTATTGGAGCCTTGTTTGACAAGTTGATTTTCGCTTTCTTGCTCAAACTGATGAAATTGAAGGTGGAGCTGGTCGCTACCTTCCAGATGAAAGTTGTCATTACAGTACTTCTTGTCTTCGGTTTGATTTTCCTAGGCCTCATGTTCCTGAATGCCCTTCGAATCGCCCGTATGAATGCCCTCCAGCTTTCTCGTGAAAAAGCTAGTGGTGAGAAAAAAGGTCGTTTCCTACCTCTCCAAACGATTCTTGGTTCGATTAGCTTAGGGATTGGCTATTATCTTGCCCTTACGGTAAAAGATCCTCTTACAGCCTTAACAACCTTCTTCATAGCTGTTTTACTGGTTATTTTTGGTACTTATCTTTTGTTCAATGCAGGGATTACCGTTTTCCTCCAAATCTTAAAGAAAAATAAGAAATACTATTACCAACCTAATAACCTCATCTCTGTTTCCAACTTGATTTTTCGTATGAAGAAAAATGCAGTTGGACTAGCAACCATCGCTATCTTGTCAACAATGGTTTTGGTAACCATGTCAGCAGCGACAAGCATTTTCAATTCCGCAGAAAGCTTTAAAAAAGTTCTAAATCCTCATGATTTTGGAGTTTCAGGGCAAAATGTTGAAAAAGAAGACTTGGACAAACTCTTGAGCCAGTTTGCAAGTGACAAAGGTTATAAGATTAAAGAAAAAGAAGTGTTTCGTTACACTTACTTCGGTGTTGCGAACCAAGAAGGAAATAAGTTAACCCTTTTTGAAAAAGGACAAAATCGTGTCCAACCCACAACAGTTTTCATGGTATTTGACCAAAAAGATTATGAAAATATGACTGGTCAAAAACTGTCTCTATCAGGAAATGAGGTCGGACTCTTTGCAAAGAATGAGGGAGTTAAAGAACAGAAAACTCTAACTCTGAATGATCATCAATTTTCTGTCAAAGAAGAATTTACTAAAGATTTTATTGTCAACCATGTCCCAAATCAGTTTAATATTTTGACTGCTGATTACAATTACCTTGTTGTACCTGATTTACAAGCCTTTTTGGATCAATTCCCAGATTCGGCTATCTATAATCAGTTTTACGGTGGCATGAATGTAAATGCCAGCGAAGAAGAACAACTCAAGGTCGCTGACGAGTATGATAAATACCTCGATCAGTTTAATGCTCAATTAAACACGGAAGGTAGCTATGTGTATGGTAGTAATTTATCAGATGCTAGTGCTCAGATGAGTGCCCTCTTTGGAGGTGTCTTCTTTATCGGTATTTTCCTATCCATTATCTTTATGGTCGGAACCGTTCTGGTCATCTACTACAAACAAATTTCTGAAGGCTACGAAGACCGTGAGCGCTTTATTATCTTGCAGAAAGTCGGTTTGGATCAAAAGCAAATCAAGCAAACCATCAACAAACAGGTTTTAACTGTATTCTTCCTTCCTTTGCTCTTTGCCTTCCTACATCTAGCCTTTGCCTACCATATGCTTAGTCTGATTTTAAAAGTGATCGGTGTACTGGATACGACTATGATGTTGATTGTAACCTTGTCTATCTGCGCTATCTTCCTCATCGCCTATGTGCTGATTTTCATGATTACTTCAAGAAGCTATCGCAAGATTGTGCAAATGTAAAAAAGATACCTCGACTTCAAAATCGAGGTGTTTTTTGTGTCCTAAATGCTGAAAAGTTGTCCTAGCAGAAAGGTAACTCCCATGGTTAAAAGCCCAATAGCTAGGTTCCGAATCATAGCTGTTTTGGTTGGGGCTTTTCCAAGTTTGGCACTAGTGTAACCAGTGAGAAGAAGGGCAACACCGACGATAAGGACAGTAGCAGGGATGCGGTATTCACTTGGGAAAATGGTAATTGAAAGCATGGGTGGTAAGCTACCAAGGAAAAAAGAAATAAAGCTAGAGATAGCAGCGTGCCAAGGATTGGTAAATTCTTCATACTCAATCCCATATTTTTCCTCTACCAAAGCCTTGAGCGGATTATTTAAAAAGTCTTTGTTGGTCAAGAGTTGAGCAGAGGTTTCACATTCTCCATTTTGGATATAGGCAGCATAGAGGGACTTTTTGGCTAGTTCCATATCTTGGTCTAGCAAGAGTTGCTCACGCGCAACGGCCGCTTCCTCAGTATCTTTTTGAGTTGAAACGGACACATATTCTCCACCAGCCATTGAAAAGGCACCGGCCAAAATAGCTGCAAATCCTGATAAAAAGATAATCCAGATATTGCTTGTAGCACTGGCAACCCCGATAACCACACCAGCAATGGAAATAATCCCATCGTTGGCACCAAGAACACCAGCACGCAGGATATTTAAACGACCTGCAAAATTTGAATCGATTTCGTGATTTGTTTCTGACATACTATTCTCCTTTTTATCCAGTATAAAGGAAAAATATAGGGAAATCAATCTTTTAAAAGTATCTGAAAAAAGTTGCACGATTTTAATGATATAAAAATGTCGACATCTTCTCTAATAGATCAAACACCGAGGGTAAAGTGTATAGAATAGCATAAAGAATTTTAAATTAAATACGATAAACATTTTGTTCACTTTATAATCGTTTACAAGAGAATAATTAGTATTAAATCAAATAAAATCCAAATATTTTGCGAACTTTTTTATATTTTTTTCGTAAACAGCTTTACAAGTTCTTAAAAACATGATATAGTAATAAAGCTTAGAAAATGAGATGATGTTTTCTAGCAAATATAAACCCGAGTAAAAAATGCCTACGGACAGGCAGGGTTGAATGCCGAAGCGTGGTTGAAAAACCACATTATTGATAGGGTTAAAAGCCTACTTTTATAAGTTGATGTTAGGACACTTGTCCTAATTCATAAATTTTTAGTGTGGTGAAAGCACACGTCATCTTGTGAAACGATCAATAAAGTACGTAATATTTGCTACTAGAGAGTTAGGAAACATCGGGAACAGACATACTCAACAGAAACAAACATAAAAACGTCAGAAGATTGCAGAGCAGGTGAAATCCTGCTCTTTTTTCATGAGTCAACCTTTAGTTCCTTAGTTTTCATAAGGTCCTAAAAATATTGAAAGGAGTATGTCTTGAAGGAGTTAGATCAAAATCAAGCCCCAATTTATGAGGCCTTGGTGAAGTTACGCAAGAAAAGGATTGTTCCCTTTGATGTTCCAGGTCACAAGCGTGGACGGGGAAATCCAGAACTTGTCGAACTGCTAGGTGAAAAATGTGTAGGCATTGATGTCAATTCGATGAAACCCTTGGATAATCTTGGCCATCCTATTTCGATTATTCGGGATGCAGAGGAGCTGGCAGCGGATGCTTTTGGAGCTAGCCATGCTTTTCTAATGATAGGGGGAACAACTTCATCGGTGCAGACTATGATTCTGTCAACCTGCAAGGCTGGAGATAAGATTATTCTGCCACGAAATGTCCATAAATCTGCTATCAATGCGCTGGTTCTATGTGGTGCCATTCCCATCTATATCGAGATGAGTGTGGATCCTAAGATTGGTATCGCTTTAGGTCTTGAAAATGACCGAGTAGCCCAGGCCATAAAGGACCATCCAGATGCCAAGGCCATTTTGATTAACAATCCTACTTACTACGGCATCTGTTCAGACCTAAAGGGGTTGACAGAAATGGCTCATGAAGCTGGCATGATGGTTTTAGTAGATGAGGCCCACGGAGCGCATTTGCATTTTACTGATAAACTTCCAATTTCTGCTATGGATGCAGGTGCTGATATGGCAGCAGTTTCTATGCATAAGTCTGGTGGGAGTTTGACACAAAGTTCGCTTCTTTTAATCGGGGAGCAGATGAATCCTGAGTACGTTCGTCAGATTATCAATCTTACCCAGTCAACATCTGCCTCTTACTTGTTGATGGCTAGTTTGGATATTTCACGTCGCAACTTAGCCCTTCGTGGTAAAGAATCTTTTGAGAAGGTCATTGAGCTATCCGAGTATGCCCGCCGTGAAATCAATGCCATTGGCGGTTACTATGCCTACTCAAAAGAGTTAATAGATGGTGTGTCGGTTTGTGATTTTGATGTAACCAAGTTGTCAGTTTACACTCAGGGTATTGGCTTAACAGGTATTGAGGTTTATGACCTCCTACGAGACGAATACGACATTCAGATCGAGTTTGGTGATATTGGCAATATCTTGGCCTATATTTCGATTGGTGACCGTATCCAAGACATCGAGCGCTTGGTCGGTGCTTTGGCTGATATCAAGAGACTCTATTCACGAGATGGGAAAGACTTGATAGCTGGAGAATATATTCAGCCTGAGTTGGTCCTTTCTCCTCAGGAAGCCTTCTATTCAGAGAGAAGAAGTTTGTCTTTAGACGAATCTGTTGGACAGGTCTGTGGGGAATTTGTCATGTGCTATCCTCCAGGAATCCCTATCTTGGCGCCTGGTGAACGCATTACACGAGAAATTGTCGATTATATCCAATTTGCCAAGGAACGTGGTTGTTCCCTCCAAGGGACGGAAGATCCGGAGGTCAATCACATTAACGTCATTAAGAGAAAGGAGAACTAGATGGATTTATGGTTTTCTGAAGTTCATACTCCAGATGTGAAATTGTCCCTGAGAACAGCCAAACAACTCTACGCTGGTAAAAGTGAATGGCAGGATATCGAAGTCTTGGATACGCCAGCTTTTGGGAAAATACTGATTTTAAATGGCCATGTATTGTTTTCAGATGCGGATGATTTTGTCTACAACGAAATGACAGTTCACGTCCCCATGGCTGTGCATCCCAATCCAAAGAAAGTCTTGGTTATTGGGGGTGGTGACGGCGGTGTTGCCCAAGTATTAACCCTCTATCCAGAATTGGAACAAATCGATATTGTAGAACCTGATGAAATGTTGGTTGAGGTTTGTCGTGAGTATTTTCCAGACTTTGCTGCAGGGCTAGATGATCCACGTGTTACCATTTACTACCAAAATGGGCTACGCTTTTTGCGAAACTGTGAAGATGACTACGATATTATCATCAACGATGCGACAGATCCATTTGGCCATACGGAAGGGCTCTTTACCAAGGAATTTTACGGAAACAGTTACAGAGCATTGAAGGAAGACGGAATCATGATTTACCAGCATGGGAGTCCCTTCTTTGATGAGGATGAGTCGGCTTGCCGAAGCATGCACCGTAAGGTCAATCAAGCCTTTCCAATTAGTCGTGTCTACCAAGCCCATATCCCAACTAGCCCTGCTGGTTATTGGTTGTTTGGATTTGCATCGAAAAAATACCACCCTGTCAAAGATTTTGACAAGGAAGGCTGGAAAAAACGCCAGCTTTTCACAGAATACTACACTGCAAACTTACACGTGGGAGCCTTTATGTTGCCCAAGTATGTTGAGGACATTTTAGAAGAAGAGGAAGGAAAAAAATGAGTCGTTTATTAGTTATTGGATGTGGGGGCGTTGCCCAAGTTGCTATTTCAAAGATTTGTCAGGATAGCGAAACCTTTACAGAGATTATGATTGCCAGCCGTACTAAGTCAAAATGTGATGACTTGAAGGCTAAACTGGAAGGCAAAACAAGTACAAAGATTGAGACAGCTGCTCTTGATGCTGACAAGGTTCAAGAAGTCATTGCCTTGATTGAAAGCTACAAGCCAGAAGCTGTTTTGAACGTAGCTTTACCATATCAAGATTTAACCATTATGGATGCTTGTTTGGCAACAGGTGTTCACTATATCGATACAGCCAACTACGAAGCAGAAGACACAGAAGACCCTGAGTGGCGTGCTATCTACGAAAAACGCTGTAAGGAACTTGGTTTTACAGCCTACTTTGACTACTCATGGCAATGGGCTTATCAAGAAAAATTTAAAGAAGCTGGCTTGACCGCTCTACTTGGTTCTGGTTTTGACCCAGGTGTGACCAGTGTTTTCTCAGCTTATGCCCTCAAACACTATTTTGATGAAATCCATTATATCGACATTTTAGACTGTAATGGTGGTGACCACGGTTATCCATTTGCAACGAATTTTAATCCAGAAATCAACTTACGTGAGGTTTCTGCGCCAGGTTCTTACTGGGAAGATGGAAAATGGGTTGAAGTCGAAGCTATGTCTATCAAGCGTGAGTACGATTTCCCACAGGTTGGGCAAAAAGATATGTATCTCCTTCACCATGAAGAAATTGAATCATTGGCCAAGAACATTCCAGGTGTTAAACGTATTCGCTTCTTTATGACCTTTGGTCAATCTTACTTGACGCACATGAAATGTCTTGAAAATGTTGGACTCCTTCGTACGGATACCATTAACTTTAATGGACAAGACATCGTTCCGATTCAATTTTTAAAAGCGCTACTTCCAGATCCTGCAAGCCTTGGTCCACGCACGGTTGGTAAAACCAATATCGGTTGTATCTTTACAGGTGTCAAAGATGGTGTTGAGAAGACCATCTATATCTACAATGTTTGCGACCACCAAGAATGTTACGCAGAAGTTGGTTCACAAGCTATTTCTTACACGACAGGAGTTCCAGCCATGATTGGGACAAAATTGGTTATGAACGGTACTTGGAAACAAGCTGGAGTGTATAACCTTGAAGAGTTGGATCCAGATCCATTCATGGAAGCTTTGAATGAGTATGGTTTGCCATGGATTGTGGTTGAAAATCCACAAATGGTGGACTGATGAAACTAGAACAAGTACCAACACCAGCTTATGTCATTGACTTGACCAAGTTAGAAACTAATTGCCGCATTCTACAATATGTACAAGAAGAGGCCGGTTGCAAGGTTTTGCTTGCCCAGAAGGCATATTCTCTTTACAAAACCTATCCCTTGATTAGTCGCTATCTATCTGGGACTACTGCCAGTGGTCTCTACGAGGCCAAATTAGCAAGGGAAGAATTCCCTGGTGAAGTCCATGTTTTTGCACCTGCTTTCAAGGATGAGGATATGGAGGAATTGCTTGAGATAACAGACCATATCGTTTTTAATTCTGAGAGACAGTTGCGTAAGCATGGTTCGCGTTGTCGTGAGGCTGGTATCAGTGTTGGTTTACGTCTCAATCCTCAATGTTCAACACAGGGTGACCACGCGCTCTATGATCCTTGCGCCCCCGGATCCCGTTTCGGAGTTACTCTAGACAAGATTCCGAGTGATTTGCTAGATTTGGTTGACGGTCTTCATTTTCACACTCTTTGCGAGCAGGGAGCAGATGATTTAGAGACAACTTTGAAAGCTGTAGAAGAGCAGTTTGGTTCGTACTTACATGAGGTCAAATGGCTCAATATGGGGGGCGGACATCACATTACAAGAGAGGACTATTATGTAGATTTGCTGATTTCTGAGATTAAGCGAATCCGAGAAACTTACAATCTTGAAGTTTACATCGAGCCTGGTGAAGCTATTGCGCTCAATGCAGGTTATCTAGCAACTGAAGTATTGGATATTGTCGAAAACGGTATGGAAATCTTGGTTTTAGATGCCTCTGCGACCTGCCATATGCCTGACGTACTTGAGATGCCCTATCGTCCACCTTTGATAAATGGCTTTGAGGCACAGGAAAAAGCCCATACCTATAGACTTTCTTCAAATACTTGTCTGACGGGCGATGTGATTGGTGATTATAGCTTTGAAAATCCAGTCCAAATCGGAGATAGACTTTATTTCGAAGACATGGCCATTTATTCTTTTGTCAAAAATAATACCTTTAATGGTATTGGATTGCCAAGTCTCTATCTCATGGATGAACAGGGAGACTGCAGCTTGGTCAAATCTTTTGGCTATCAAGATTTTAAAGGGAGATTATCATGATGGACAGTCCCAAAAAATTAGGCTATCGCATGCCAGCAGAATACGAGCCCCATCATGGTACCCTCATGATCTGGCCGACTCGACCAGGATCATGGCCTTTTCAAGGAAAAGCTGCTAAAGCAGCATTTAGCCAGATTATAAAAACCATTGCAGAAGGGGAAAGAGTTTATCTTTTGGTAGAGCAAGACTACTTAGCTGAAGCCCAAGACTACCTTGGAGATAGCGTTGTTTATTTAGACATTCCCACCAATGATGCCTGGGCTAGAGATACAGGACCGACCATTCTCCTCAATGATAAAAGGGAAAAGTTGGCAGTAGACTGGTCTTTCAATGCTTGGGGTGGTGCTGTTGATGGTCTCTACCAAGACTACGAAGCCGATGACCAAGTAGCCAGTCGTTTTGCTGAGGCCTTGGAAATGCCTGTTTATGATGCCAAACCTTTTGTCCTAGAAGGCGGAGCCATTCATAGCGATGGTCAAGGAACCATTCTCGTGACTGAAAGTTGCTTGCTTAGTCCCGGTCGCAATCCTCATCTAAGTAAAGAGGAAATTGAGAATACCTTATTAGAGAGCCTTGGAGCTGAAAAAGTTATCTGGCTTCCTTATGGTATTTATCAGGACGAAACCAATGAACACGTTGACAATGTTGCAGCCTTTGTTGGTCCTGCAGAACTTGTCTTGGCTTGGACGGACGACGAAAGCGATCCTCAATATGCCATGTCAAAAGTAGATCTCGAACTCTTAGAGCAAGAAACAGATGCAAAAGACCGTCACTTCACCATTCATAAACTTCCAATTCCAGCTCTTCGTCAAGTTGTGACAGAAGAGGATTTGCCAGGCTATATCTATGAAGAAGGAGAAGAAGAGCGATACGCAGGTGAACGACTAGCAGCTTCCTACGTAAATTTTTATATCGCCAACAAGGCTGTCCTTGTTCCCCAGTTTCAAGACGTAAATGACCAAGTAGCCTTAGATATCCTCAGTAAGTGTTTCCCAGACCGTAAAGTTGTCGGAATTCCAGCCAGAGATATTCTCTTAGGTGGTGGCAATATTCACTGTATCACCCAACAAATCCCAGAATAGGAGAAAAAGATGAGAAATGTAAGAGTTGCAGCGATTCAAATGCAATGCGCTAAGGATGTAGCAACAAATATCCAAACAGCAGAGCGTTTAGTACGTCAGGCTGCAGAACAAGGCGCACAAATTATTCTCTTGCCCGAGTTGTTTGAACGTCCCTATTTCTGTCAGGAACGTCAGTATGACTACTACCAGCATGCCCAGTCGGTGACAGACAATACAGCTATTCAGCATTTTAAAACCATTGCCAAGGAGCTAAAGGTCGTTTTACCAATCAGTTTCTATGAAAAAGATGGCAATGTCTTGTATAACTCTATTGCCGTCATTGATGCAGATGGAGAAGTGCTGGGCGTTTATCGGAAGACCCACATACCAGATGATCATTATTATCAAGAAAAGTTTTATTTCACGCCTGGTAACACTGGTTTCAAGGTCTGGGATACTCGCTATGCCAAGATTGGGATCGGTATCTGTTGGGATCAATGGTTCCCTGAAACAGCGCGCTGTCTTGCGTTAAATGGTGCTGAATTGCTCTTTTATCCTACAGCTATCGGTTCAGAGCCAATTTTAGATACGGATAGTTGTGGTCATTGGCAACGTACCATGCAAGGACACGCAGCAGCAAATATTGTTCCAGTTATTGCAGCCAATCGCTATGGCTTGGAGGAAGTCACTCCAAGTGAGGAAAATGGTGGACAGAGTTCCAGTCTTGACTTTTACGGTTCATCCTTTATGACGGATGAAACAGGAGCTATTCTAGAACGAGCTGAAAGACAAGAAGAAGCTGTTCTGTTAGCAACTTATGACCTAGACAAGGGAGCAAGTGAACGCCTAAACTGGGGCTTGTTTCGAGATAGAAGACCCGAAATGTATCAACGCATTACGGACTAGTAGGAGAGAAATGAGAGATTCATTCTGCTAGACTCGTTTTCACTAGCAACTATAGGGATACTAGGTCATCTAGCAAGTGGATTTTATATTTTAACCCTCTAAGGATTTCTCGCGCTTTTATGCGAGGAGCTTTTCTGTTTAAGCTTTATCAATAAAACATGCTATAATAGTTGCAGAAAGGTTGGTATTTATGGCTAGGATATTGGTTATTGAAGACAATAGTGACATTCAAGAAATTTTGCGGACACTTCTTACTGAGGAGCATGAGGTGATTCAAGCCTTTTCAGGAACTGAAGGAATCATGCTTTTTGACCAAGGTGGGATTGAACTCGTTTTGCTAGATATCATGCTTCCTGGGAAAAATGGGGATCAGGTTTTAAAAGCTATCAGGGAACAAAGTCAAACTCCAGTCATTATGCTAACGGCTTTGAGCGATAAGAAGTTGATCAGTCAATATCTCTTAGACGGTGCCAATGATTACATAGTGAAACCCTTTGATTTGGACGAAGTCTTTGCCAGAGTTACTGTTCAGTTACGCCAAAGTGTAGAAAAACAGCCTATGGAAATAGAAAAAACTGAAAATCTGCCACAAAACTTGAAAAATATCCAGTTTGATGCAGAAAGTTTTGAAATCAAAAATAGTCAGGAAACTATTCGTCTTGCCAAGAAAGAATGCTTGATTCTCCAAACTCTCCTCAAACACCCTAAGAAAATTTTTACCAAGGAAGAACTTTATGAATTGGTCTGGGAGGATAGCTACCTACCTGGAGATAATACTCTCAATACGCATTTGAGTAATCTGCGTAAAAAATTAAACCAGCTTGACCCAAATCAAGAATATATTGAAACCATCTGGGGCGTTGGGGTAAGATTAAAAGGAGACAAGCAATGACCTACATGATAATCTTTGTCCTACTAGTACTCCTAATTATTTTATCGATTTTATTGATTCGCTACCATCTGGCACTTAAAAACTTGAGTCAACAGATTGAAGACAAGATTCTCACGGGTAGTATGAAAAGAGTAGGGGTCAGCATTTTTTCCAAACATTTTTTACATCTCTACCAGCAGATTGAGAATCTATTTCAGGAAGTAGAGCAATCTCGATTGGTGATGAAAAGGGAAAAGCAGACTCTGGATATGGCCATCAGCAATATCGCCCATGATATTCGGACGCCTCTGACTATCGCTTCAGGCTACACCCAACAATTGATAAAGTCTCCTGAAGACAAAGCAGAAACCTTACAAAAAATAGCCCAGCATCTTGATTTAGTTTCCAAACGTTTGGAGGCTCTCCTAGAATACCGTCGGTTGATGGAAGGAGCTGTTAAGCCGAAACTAGAAGAAGTAGATATTTCAGCTGTTATCACCAAAAAGACTCTGGCTTACTATGATGTTTTTCAGGCGGCAAATATCACGCTTGATTTTAAAGTTGAAGCTGGTTTAAAAATGAGGACTGATGAAGACTTGTTGGATCGAATTTTACAAAATTTGCTTGGGAATGTCCTCAAACATGGCAAGGAAGAAGCGCGTCTATCTTTGCGAAAGGAAAAGGAACAGCTTGTCTTAGAGGTTGCAAACCTTGTTAAACAGCCCATCAAAAGAATAGAAAATCTCAGCAACCGTTTTTATTCTGAAAATCTATCAGACACGGAAGAATCCTCTGGTTTAGGCCTTTATATCACTGAGGAATTATGCCATCTTCTCGGTGCAGAGATGAAACTAAGCACAGATGGGCAGTGGTTGTCGGTTTGTATTTACTTTTAACGAAAATAAACCTCCTCTGTAGGCTAGAGGAGGTCTTTTTTATAGACTTTTCTTTTTGAAAACTGTCAATCCACTTATATTAAAGATTACAATAACAGCTAAGCTAACTATAATGGTGTAGAGAATTGACTCACTATTAGCAGTCATAGCATAGGTAAATTGCAAGGACAAATATGGCAAAATTTTGATACTTGGGAAGATGAGCATTGGCATAGAAAGTAAGATAGAGCTGACAAAATAACCAATAAATACTGCAAGATAAGAATGACTCACATAGAGAATAAAGGAAACAATGGAAAGCCAAGCAAGGAGGCAAAATAATTGAAGGAAAATGGTTATCAGTAGATTTCCAATAAAGCCATCAGGCATAGTTCCAAATCCATTTAAGATAGTTGCTGGAATAAAGGCAATCACAAGACAGATGATGACTTGCAAAAGTGCAATACAAGTCAATACAAAGGCTTTGGCAAGGAAAAACTCGGTACGAGAAACACCCACTGTTAAATTATTTTTATAGAGTTTGCCGATTAAATCAACTCCAAGAACGAGGCAGGCTAGGATGATGCAGAGAAAAACGAGGTTTGAGCCTTGACTAGATGCGTTGATTAGGGCTTGTACACCATCCCAACCATGGGTTGGAATGTCTGATTCTTCTGCCTGGATTGCCATCAGATGACCCGTAGCTCCTATACTTGCACCCATTAGCATGAGAGCAAAGAGAATGAACTCTGTAATCCAGAATCCTTTGGAACGGAAAAGACGGTAAAAGTCTGCTTGAATGGTATGTATCATGATTTTCCTCCTATTGGACCAATTGAGTGAAGTATTCTTCTAGGTTTTGACGGGCATAGTAAATCTCGTCAATGGCAACATCTGCCAAGGTTAATTCCTTGAGAATCTGTTTGACATCTTGTTCCTGACCAAAGATATGGATTTCATTTTCTGGATTAACAACCTTAAACTGGAGCTGGATTTGTTCTTTCAATACTTGACAAGCTTTCTCTTTATCAGCTGTCTTAAGAACAATGTAATCCTCACTTAGTGTTTCAAATTCAGCTTTGCTGATTTCACGGATAACCTTGCCTTGATCTAAAATACCAAAACGATTGGCTAGGAGATAGAGTTCTGACAAGATATGGCTAGAGATGAGAATGGTGATCCCTTTCTCTTGATTGAGCCGTTGAATCATGAGTCGAAATTCTTTGATACCGATTGGGTCGAGACCGTTGATAGGTTCATCTAAAATCAGGAAGTCTGGTTTGGATAGGAGGGCAATGGCGATCCCAAGTCTTTGTTTCATTCCTAGCGAGAAATCACGAAAGACTTTCTTACCTGTATCTGGCAAACCTACATAATCCAGGGTTTCTCGAATGACTTGATCAGCATTTGGAATATGACGAATCATACAGTAATATTTCAGATTTTGATAGGCTGTTAAGTGATTATGAGCTACAGGTGATTCAATCACTGAACCTACTCGAGATAGAGCCTTGGTCCACTCATTTTCCGTTTGACTAGAAAAGAGGGAAACAGTTCCTTTATCCGCAAACAGTAGTTGCGTAATGATTTTGATTAAGGTGGTTTTCCCAGCTCCATTCTTTCCGATAAGTCCATAGATATCTCCCTCTCTTATCGTTAGATGAAGATCCTGAAGGATAGCTTGTTTGTCAAAGTTTTTGGACAATCCATGAATGTCGAGTACTGTTTTCATGATTCTCTCCTTTTGATTTATTTTGTTAACTTTAGTATAAAGTATAGAAATCAAAGAAAGCTCAAGGATTTCTAAAGAGTTTCTAAAGTTTTAGGAATTCTTAAATATCAAAACCCAGTTGATATGAACTGGGCTTCTTAATTATAAAATATATTTCTCAATGGCACGCGCGACGCCGTCTTCTTCGTTGCTGGTTGTAACGGCATCCGCAAGAGATTTGACATAATCGCTGGCATTTCCCATTGCAATTCCAAGCCCTGCAAATTGGAGCATTTCAATATCGTTATTGGCATCGCCCATGCCCATAATCTCTGAGGAATCAATCTTCAAAATCTCTGCTAGTCGTGAAAGAGAGGTAGCCTTGGTCGTTCCAAGTGGCATAGCTTCATAAATGACAGGCTGCGAACGAACTCCACTAAATCGTTGGCAAAGCTCCTCAGCAAAACGCTCTTCAAAATCGTCTGTTTGCTCCTCTGTACCTAAAAACATACCTTGGAACATGCGATACTTGCCACTAGTCGCTTCCTCAAGAGAAATTTCTGTCAAGTCTGAAAAGACTAGTTCGGCATCATTTTGGATGACTTGATTGGGCTTGCCACCGAGGACAAAATAATGTGTCTCGTCAAAAAGAGTCAACTGAACATCACTTTTTTCAGCTAGGTCATAGAGGTATTCGATGTCTGCTGGACTAAGTTCTTGCCAGTCAACTAGTCCCCAGTCACTGGTCTGGTGAGTTGAGCAACCGTTATTGACAATGACATACTCATTCTGGAGGTCAAGTCCCAATTTTTTATAGTATGGGAGGACACCGAAAAGCGGGCGACCCGTACAGAGAACCAGTTTGACACCTTTTTCAATAGCTTGGTGAATGGCTGTGATGTGAGCTTGTGGGATTTCCTTGGCTTCATTGAGGAGGGTTCCGTCCATATCCAAGGCTAGTAGTTTAATCATAAGACTTCCTTCTTTATCTTTTGGTATTATTATAGCATATTTTGGAGAAGAAATTGATAGGAAGCTTGGGGCTAATTGATTTTACAGTTTAAGATGTTTGAAGAACGTTTATTAGGAAAGGTTACACGTTATTCAATTAAGCAAATAATTATATTTGGCAAGCTGGTCATAAAAACAGAGGATTTAAGAT
>NZ_VMLG01000049.1:0-1438 GCF_013276565.1 Streptococcus sp. 53 | reverse complement strand
TGAACTGCACCCCAAAAGTTAGACAGAAAAAATCTAACTTTTGGGGTGTTTTATTATGAAATTGAGTTATGAAGATAAAGTTCAGATCTATGAACTTAGAAAACAAGGATATAGCTTAGAGAAGCTTTCAAATAAATTTGGGGTAAACAATTCTAATCTTAGGTACATGATTAAATTGATTGATCGTTACGGAATAGAATTCGTCAAAAAAGGAAAAAATTGTTACTATTCTCCTGAATTAAAACAAGAAATGATTGATAAAGTTTTACATGAAAACTGGTCTCAAGATAGAGTTTCTCTTGAATACGGTCTCCCAAATCGTGGTATGCTTCCAAATTGGCTGGCGCAATACAGGAAAAACGGGTATACTATTGTTGAGAAAACAAGAGGGAGACCAGCTAAAATGGGACGTAAACGGAAGAAAACCTGGGAAGAAATGACAGAACTAGAGCGACTCCAAGAGGAGAATGAACGCTTACGGACTGAGGTGGCCTACCTAAAAAAGTTAAAAGAATTAGAGGAAAGGGACGAAGCCCTAGAGCGAGAAAGGCAGAGACAGTTAGAGAAATGGCTTCAGGAGGATTTCGACTAGATTTACTTCTTGAAACAGCACGTTTAGCTCGCTCAACTTACTATTATCAGTTGAAACAACTGGATGGGGTTGATAAAGATAAAGAGCTTAAAACTGAAATTCAAGCTATTTTTACTGAGCACAAAGGAAATTATGGCTATCGGAGAGTTACTCTTGAACTAAGAAATCGCGGTTTTACAGTGAATCATAAGAAAGTTCAACGTCTGATGAAAATTCTTGGTTTAAAGGCTCGAATCCGCCGGAAACGAAAGTATTCTTCCTACCAAGGAGAGATTGGCAAGAAAGCAGAGGATCTCATTCAACGTCAGTTTGAATCATCAAGGCCAATGGAAAAGTGCTATACGGATGTGACAGAGTTTGCCATTCCAAATAGCACACAGAAACTCTATTTATCGCCAGTTTTAGATGGCTTTAATAGCGAAATTATCGCCTATAATCTTTCAACTTCACCAAACTTAGAACAAGTGAAAGCTATGTTAAATCAGGCCTTTACAGAGAAACACTACGAGCATACGATTCTCCATAGCGATCAAGGCTGGCAATACCAACACGATTCTTATCATCGGTTCCTAGAGAGTAAGGGAATTCAAGCATCCATGTCACGTAAAGGTAACAGCCCAGACAACGGTATGATGGAGTCCTTCTTTGGCATTCTGAAATCGGAGATGTTTTATGGTTATGAGAAATCATTTCAGTCGCTTAAGCAATTGGAACAAGCCATTATAGACTATATTGATTACTACAACAATAAACGAATTAAGGTAAAACTAAAAGGACTTAGCCCTGTACAATACAGAACTAAATCCTTTGGATAAATTAATTGTCTAACTTTTTGGGGTCAGTACA
>NZ_VMLG01000048.1:0-2312 GCF_013276565.1 Streptococcus sp. 53 | reverse complement strand
TAAGAATCCATACATAACGGAAAGAGCCGATAAAATGAGATTGTATTAATCTCATTTTATCGGCTCTGCGTCTTTGCGTCTGGCTCTGTAATCACAGTTACTTTGAACTGCTTTATTTCAATTAAATTTTCTTGTCTGCATTTCGGACAATAGAGGGGGAATTTTTTTAATTCAGTATCTTCCCTTATCTTTAATCGTGTTTTATTTCCACATACAGGACACAATATCCACTTGTAGTTTATAATAACTATCTCCTCCTTTACACTTTAATTCAAATCTTTATTAAAAAATATTTCATCTTATTTAACAAGAAACCATATTTATATAACAACATAAAATACACTAAGTTATTTTATTGAACATATATCGTACTTTATCTATCCGACTATTTGGACGACGGGGCTGGCAAACAGGTTCACCGGTAGTAACATGGTACCCTTTTAACTCTGTTAAACAAACACTACGTCCATTTGTAAAGAAAGTTAAATCACTACGATATTCTTGAATACACCGAGCAGGGATTTCTCCACTAAGAATGACCTCATTATTTTTCAATTGAGTGTCTACGATGTTCGCACAATATTTAGGAGCATCGTTGTATGCTCGTGAAAGATATTCCTGTGGCGCATAAATTTTAAAACTAAGATATGGCTCTAACAATTCTGTTCCAGCTTTTTTTAAGACTTGTTCCAATACAATAGGAGCAAGCATCCGAAAATCTGCTGGGGTACTAACAGGGCTATAGTATAAGCCATACTTAAAACAGATTTTACAGTCCGTCACATTCCAACCATACAATCCTTGTTCACAGCCATAGCGTATCCCCTCCATAACTGCATTTTGAAACGATTGATTTAAGTATCCAAGAGAAACCGAGCTCTCATACTGTATTCCGCTCCCTAATGGAAGCTGTGCTACAGATAGACCAATGGAAGCCCAGAAAGGATTCGGTGGAACTTCGATGTGAATGGTATACTCTGCTTTTTTTAACGGTCTTTCCATATAAATGACTGTAGGCTCTTTTATTTCTATCTCCACATGATACTTTTCTTGCAGCAGAGCACAAGTCACTTCCATTTGTACTTTCCCTAAGAAAGAAAGTATGATTTCATGTGTCGCAGAATCCACATAATATCGCAGAAGCGGGTCACTGTCGGAGATTTCTAAAAGTGCATCAAGTAACATTTCCCTTTGTTGAGGTTTGCTCGGTTCAACAGTCGTTTGCAGCAGAGGGAGGGGATTTTCAATTCTCTCTCTCTGTGGCAATAGCTTTGTATCTCCAAGAACACTATTTAACTTCAAAAACTCATTCTGCAAAATAACAATTTCCCCGGAATAAGCCTTATCAATTTTACATAATTCACCATTTATTGAAGTATACATTTCTGTAATTTTTATTTTTTCCTTTTCCGATATTCTAACCGAATCTCGCAAATGCAGTACGCCACTATAAAGACGTATATATGCAAGACGCTGTCTTTTTTCCGAATACTCAATTTTGAAAACTTTTCCGCAAAGTTCAGACTGAC
Source organism: Streptococcus sp. 53 (assembly GCF_013276565.1). Classification (GTDB taxonomy): domain Bacteria; phylum Bacillota; class Bacilli; order Lactobacillales; family Streptococcaceae; genus Streptococcus. The sequence goes on along the minus strand of NZ_VMLG01000048.1, from coordinate 783 downwards.
CTCGATGTGTTGATGAATAAAATTTATTCGTAATCACTTCTATAAGGTTATCAATCCCTATATTGTTTTTTGCACTTCCGTGATAAACAGGGAACAGAGAACAATTCTGAAATCTTATGCTTTCCTCTTGTTCGAGTTCCAATGCTTCTAATGATTTACCGGACATATATTTCTCTAAAAGGTCATCGTTTCCCTCTATTACCGTATCCCATTGTTCAGATTCGGTAAAGTTCGTCACACACATATTAGGATACAGTTCTACCTTCTGTTTGATTACAATTTCGGCAGAAAGTTTCTCTTTAATATCCTGATAAACCGTTGATAAATCAATTCCATTTTGGTCAATCTTATTGATAAAAAAGATTGTGGGAATCCCCATTTTCCTAAGTGCATGAAATAATATACGAGTTTGTGCTTGTACGCCATCTTTTGCAGAAATCAGTAGAATTGCCCCATCTAAAACTGATAATGAACGATATACTTCTGCTAAGAAATCCATATGTCCTGGCGTGTCTATGATGTTCACCTTCGTATTTTCCCACTGAAAAGAGGTTATTCCTGTCTGAATTGTAATTCCTCTCTGACGTTCTAAAAGCGTATTATCCGTCCTCGTTGTACCTTTGTCCACGCTTCCTAATTCTGTAATCGCTCCACTGTTATATAATAAGCTTTCTGTTAAGGTAGTTTTTCCTGCATCAACATGAGCTAAAACTCCAATATTAATAATTTTCATGTGATTTTCCTCCATTCAAAAACCCAAAAGGGCATAAAAATCCCAGTGAT
>NZ_VMLG01000047.1:0-5516 GCF_013276565.1 Streptococcus sp. 53 | reverse complement strand
CTGACTTCGTCAGTTCTATCTGCAACCTCAAAGCAGTGCTTTGAGCAACCTACGGCTAGCTTCCTAGTTTGCTATTTGATTTTCATTGAGTATAGGTTGAAATGATTGATTTTGTATGATTCTATGATTATGAAGCGAATGTTTCTAAGTCCTGTTAGACAAAAAAATCTACTTGTAAAAAATTTTAAGGAGATAAATTTGAAAAATATAATCTTTTGCACGTCCCCATTTCAAGTTTTAGTCGCAAAAGAAGTCGTTCAGACTGTTTCAGAAGATTTTATTGGGATTTATCTAAAGATGTCAGATGATCAGAGACAGACTTACTATGCTGAACGGATGAAGGAATTTTGTAAGGAAGTCATTGTTTTAGAAGGAAAAACTGTTTTAGACGATATGCGGGAAGCTTTAAAAGGGAAGTCTGTCAGTAATATCTATTTAGCGAGCTTAGATAATCCTGTAGCGCTTAATCTATTTAATCCCAGTACGATGAATTTGTATAGCTTTGATGATGGTAGTACTTCAATTGTGCCGCTTAATTTCTATACACAAGGTCTTGACAGGACGATTCAAGCTACACATTTTACTATGAGGGAGGTCCTGTCATTTTCAACTAGACATTATACGGTATTTGAGGATTGCATTCTCTTTCCAAAAGAGAAACAGGTCTTTTTAAAGCTTGATATTAAACCAATTGATTTTCATAGAGCTAAGAATGGTAAAAAAATAAGTGTTTTTTTGGGGCAATTTTTAGCCTCTCTCCCTTATCAGGAATCTTTTGAAATCACTAGACAATTGACTTCAAAAATTTTAGATGAAAAGAAGATTGATTACTACTATCCTCACCCTAGAATTCCTTTGAATGTCTCACCAGATAAATTCAAAGAAACTAGGTTCTGTTTTGAAGAAGAAATTTATCTTTTGCTAGAGGAATATGAGTTCGTTGAGGTTCATAGTTTTTATTCGACAGCACTTTTATTGATAAAAGATATAGAAGGAGTATCGGTTCATGGTTATCGTACTTTTTTAACAACTCATGAATCAGATGTTTTTGCAAAATTGGGTGTACCCTATCAAAATGTATCTCAATCAGGTACACAGGTTGATATTGTTATGCCTACGTACAATAATGAAGAGACTATTCAACTCTCAATTGAATCTGTTTTAAATCAGACTCATGAAAATTTCAATTTAATTATCGTTGATGATGGTTCTACAGATAGAACAGAAGAAATTTGTAAATCCTATCATTGGGAGCCAAGAATCAAATATTTCAAAAAAGAACACGGTGGAATTTCAAAAGCTTTGAATTTTGGAATTTCTAAAAGCGATAGTATGTATATAGCTAGACAGGATGCTGATGATTTGTGGGCTCCATGGCATTTAGGCTTACTATTATATAGACTAGAAAAAGAAAGTCATTTAGATATTATTGGAGCTAAAGTGATTGCTGAAGAGGATAAACTATCTGATAAGCTTATATACAACAAATTTAATGAATTATCAGGAGAGTTGTTATGGTTATACCTTGCTTATCGAAATATATTTAACCATTCAACTGTCATTTTTAAGCGTTCTGCATATGATGAAGCAGGAGGTTATCATTCTGACTTTGATGGAATGGAAGATTGGCACTTATGGGCGAGATTGGTCACAAAGGATAATGCTCTCATTCTCAATACTGTTACAACCTATTATCGCTTATCAAATCAGCATAGACGAGAAATGGCTTTTAGATCACGATTGGCTAAAAGTCGAGGGCTGTCGTTAGAGGAGGTATTGAAACATGACTAAAGTGTTTACTATAAAGGAACATCTTCCTATCAATATCTATGGCTTTGAAAGAAGTCAATTGGCACGTCAAGAAATTTTTAAAAGTCTGCAAGTAGAGCAAGAAATTGTTTTAACAAATTTGGGGCATTTTGTAGCGAATTTTGTAGAAACATTGGAAAAGCTTGGCTTTGAAAACTTCTATCATGTTATTTTTGATCAGTCAGACCTGGCTAGACAAAAACCGAGTGTCCCAAAAGAATTTGTGCAAGACCTAAGCAATGTTACCGACGTAGAGTATACAAATAAAGGATATGTAGGTTTGGTCCACTATGAAAATGGCGATATTGAATGTTATACTTCTCAATTGCTTTATCGCTTCCATTGTCAAGAAGAACAATTTACCCTTTATGATAGTAAAGGAGAGCTACTAAAGGGAGATGTAGCTGGAAATTACCATTCTTATCAAAACCTAAGAAGTGGAGAAACCTATACGCAATGGCAATTAGTTAGTCTTTATTTAGCTAATCATTCTACGATAGATGATCGATTTATCATTGATATGGTAAATGAATATCCTCTTCAATTGAGAAAATTTTTCCAAAATACAGGCCGGAAATTATTTGCTTACACCCATTACAATATTTTAGACCCTATGATGAAGTTTGTCTTACAAGGCTGGTGTCAGAATATCGTTGCAAGTCCTGTTTTAGAGCAGATGATAGGGAAAGATAAGGTTCGCTTTTTACCTCCAATGTTTGTGGATGAAGTTTTGGAAAAAGAATATGCAACAGTTACCGATTGGTGTATCGTTGGTAATATGACCATGGTGAAACGTTGTGCATGGGCTATCGAGGCCTTTAGACAAGTTCCTGATAGTCAGCTAACGATTTATGGAAACCTACCTAAAGGTTATAGACAGGAAGACTTACCGCTGAATGTCCATTATGCAGGTTTTCTAGAAGAAGTTCCTTATGAGAAACACCGAGGCTATCTATCGTGTTCTATGAGTGAATGTTTTGCTAATTCGGCTGTGGAAGCATCTGCCAAGGGCTTGGTCTGTCTCTTGTCGGACACAGATTTAGCTCACAGATACTACAAGAATCAATCTAAAGTTGTCACAACATTTGGTGACATTGGAGAGTTAATCTTGTGGTTAAATGCTTATCAAAAAGAAGGCCGTTATGCATCGGCAACCTTTGCTAAAGACTATCAAAAGAGGGAAACTTTGGAGTTATATAAGTTTACATTATCTCTGTAAAATGCTATAATAGATGATAATACATCAATTTAATATATATATATATATATTAAATCGTCGAAAAACAATGAATTTTTTGGAGAATAGTATTTTATGTTTCATAATAAACAAGAAAAATTTTCCCTTCGTAAGTATAAAGATGGACGTACAGATTCTAAACTTATTGGGGCAACAATTTTAGCGACAGGTGTGGCTTTATCTGTTGGTGCAAGTCCAGTATTTGCAGCTGTTTTATCAAATGGTACAGACACAGCAACAGTAGTGAGTGATACTTCAAAAGTAGCTTCTACATCAGCTACAACATTCACAGATGATAAAAATTCTAAAACTGTAATAGTGGATGCAGTATTAGGAAAAGATGTAGCTGAACCAACAAAAGCGAATCAAAACACAGGTGATGTGGACGGTAATGATACAGTAAACTTCAAAACAGAAGCAACGGTCAACTACAAACTTGAGTCTGACAAATCATTACTAAAAACAGAAACAGTAGAAGGTGAAAAAGGTACAGTAACAACTCCTTATGATAAAAAAGGGATTGCTTATGATACTGATGGTAAAGACTATCGTGAATCAACTGTAGCCAAAACAGGAGCTGAGGTAACAGCTGAAACGGGTAAAAAAGATACAGTAGAAGCAAATAACAAGGTTTATGAATACGTTCGTTCTGAAGTAGAGGGTGCTGATAAAGCAACTTATGAAAAAACAAGCTTCAACAATATCGAAGCAAGAGTATCTCCAGAAGGAATGCACAATAAACTAGGGGAAATCGATTATACAAAAACAACAGGTAAAGTTTATCTAGTTGAAGAAATAGCTGATGGACAATACGGAAAATTTGTAGAAGCTAATGGTGTAACTAGCGATGAAGATGCCGTTACAAAATGGAAAGCTGGCCAAGCTGATGCCAAAGATTTCAGGAAAGAAAATGTAACCCTTCAAGAAGGTGATACAGTCCTTGTAATGGATAAAGACACGTATGCGGTGGGTGATAATAAGAAAGTAACAACTACTAAAAAATATCATTCGCCATCGTTTGAAGTTGAGAATCTAACATATGCTCTAACCAAATTTGAGGCGAGTACATACTTGCTTGATGAGAAAGAGAATGTATCAAGTGAATTCTATAGAGCAGGTGCTGATGGGGTATTTGGAACCGCGGATGATGAAAAAGTGGGCGGAATAGATAGGCTTTATAAACTGAATGATTCCGAAGGAGATAATATAGAATACGGCCAAGACTACTTCAAAGGAAAAAAGAAAGGTGATTCAGAATTAAAAAATGCTAGGCCAGCTGACATTTTAAAGAATGATTATCACTTTTATTACGAATTGCTGAAATATGCCGAAGAAAAAGCTAGAGATTTTGGAGATGAAGCAGGTTTAGCGAAGGTAATAGCTGCTAAAGAAGGATTAGATAATTTTATTGAAGAGAAAAGTAAAAATATCGATATAGGTTATATAAAAAAGGGGGACAATAGTGTTGAATATGGTTATAATTTAGGAAATAGTTTTTTTGATAATGATCCAGAAAGGAAGTCTTATAAGAAGGATATTGAAAATATAATCGGAGACTTCACAATTAAAAAAGAGAATACGACTAAAGAAGTAGATGGTATTATTGAAAAAACCAGAATAAGTACAAGAGTGTTCACATTTTTAACTTCTGACTCATCGGATAATGGTAGTGCAGAATATTTTAATAACGAAGAAATTAAACTTCAATACGTAGCAATTGTCACAAAAGAAAATATGACGGGAGAGCTTATTGAAACACTTGTAAGAAACCAAGAATTTAATGAATTAACTAAAAAAGGAACTGTAACAGTTGAAGAAGATGGAACAGTTACAGTAGTATCACCTGAAGAATCTGTGGAAGTTAAGGTGTATAAAGGTAATACAGATGAGGAAATAAAAGGGACAAACGAACGTTACACTATAACTGATAATGATGATATTAACTTCTTTAGTACTAAAGACATAACAACTCATAATGAAACAACCTACACTACAAAAGAAGTGATGACTCCGATTCGTGCTTATAAAGTAATGAGTGAAGCAAAACCAGTCGTAACTCATTATTATAGGGAAAAAATCACAAAAGAAGAAGCTGGAGAAGTAACAGCTTCTAAACAAGGTAGCGTAGTTATCAAGTATGTAACAGCTGATGGAAAACAATTAAAATCAGAAATTGATAAAGAGAATGTAACGCTAGAAACAAAAACGATTGTAAGTCTGTACTCAGGTGAAACAAAAGTTGGTGAACGTACAGATGTTGCAACTGTAGAACAAAACTATGACACAACAGATAAACAATATCCGACGCTAGTAGATGCTGAAACGGGATATACATATGAGTATGTAGGTCTAAAACAAGGATCACCAGCAGCTAGTGGAAAAGTAGTAGAAGGAACAACAGAAGTTGTTTACGAATAGGGTTAGGACAAAACCCAGTCTGGAATCCATGGCTTTTTGGATTTCGTTAAAA
>NZ_VMLG01000046.1:0-706 GCF_013276565.1 Streptococcus sp. 53 | reverse complement strand
GCAGAATTAGATAAAGCTGTAGCCGTATTAAAAGATAAAGGCAATACAGAAGGATTAGAAGCAGCTAAAAACGAATTAAAAACAGCAACAGAAGCGACAAACGTTACAGACGGCAAGACAACAGAGTCTGCTGACAAATACAATGAAGCTAAAACAGCAGCAGAAGCAGTAGTAAAAGAAGCAGAAGGCGTGATTGCTGATGTGAATTCAACGACTGAAGATGTTGCGAATGCTCTAACAAAAGTAAATGCAGCCAAAGCAGTGCTAGATGATGCTAAAAGTAAATTAGTAGAAGCAGCCACAACAGCAGAAAAAGCTAAGTTAAAAGCAGATTCTGAAGCATTGAAAAAAGCAGATACAAGAGGTAAAACACCAAATAGTATTGATGCCTATAATACAAAATTTGAAGCGTTAAAAACACAATTAGAAGAAGCAAAAACTGAAGCTGAAAAAGTTTTAGCAAAAGAAAATAATGCGACTAAAGAAGAAGCTAAAGCAGCACAAGCAAAAGTAGATGCAGTAAAAGCAGAATTAGATAAAGCTGTAGCCGTATTAAAAGATAAAGGCAATACAGAAGGATTAGAAGCAGCTAAAAACGAATTAAAAACAGCAACAGAAGCGACAAACGTTACAGACGGCAAGACAACAGAGTCTGCTGACAAATACAATGAAGCTAAAACAGCAGCAGAAGCAGTAGTAAAAGAAG
>NZ_VMLG01000045.1:0-6263 GCF_013276565.1 Streptococcus sp. 53 | reverse complement strand
AGTCGTGGGAAAAGTTTGAAGAGTAAAGGAGAAAGAATGATTGAAAACAAGAGAAGAGAAAGGAGAGCGTATGACAGACTTTAAAAATTTAGATTGTCAATTCATCTTTCAGGAATTCAACCGATGATTATACAGCTGTTAGTAATAGCTTTATTAACAATCCTGCGCTAGATTTTACAGCTGTTGGCATTATGATGGTGGTGCTGGCTAATCACCCAAACTGGCAAGTCTATCCAGAAGAAATAGCTAAACGAAAAGGTGTTAGTCGAGACACAGTTGATAGCTACTTCAAAATATTAGAAAAAAATGGATACCTACGAATTGTAAAAAAAGGCATGGGACGTGGTAAAGGAGTTCGTGTTTTCAGATTTTTCTCAGATGTAAAAATATCCGATTTTCAATTTGAAATCATGAAACAGAGATTGAATGAAAGTATATCTAAGTTATCCACAGGCTAGAATTTACATTTCCGATTTTTACAAATCTGTATTTTACAAATCTGTATTTTACAAATCAGAAAATTTAGGCACTAATAAATACTAACTAACAACAAGTATTAAATAACAATAAATATTAACTAACAACAAGTCCTACTTCTCTTAATAAATAAAAGAGAGGGTAGAAAAATAAATACAAAGGAGAAGGAAATGAGACCAATAGGATATCGGCTTAATGTTGAAGTTTCGGGTATTGAAGAACTAAAGGAAGCCTGTAAAGAAGTATCAAAAAAAGCCGAAGAATTGCAAGAAGCAATCGACCGACTTAGTATTATTGAAATTGAATTAAAAGCCAAGCCTGTCAATGATTAGACTTTCTGTAGCAGTAGACAACATTTCTTCCCAAGTAGAGAACTTGGTTTGTTCAGAAACGAATGTATCTAGGATTGTTTCATCAGCTTTTTCAAGTTCTTCGTTACTAGAAATTTTTTCTGGGCTAGACAGCAGAAATTCTTCTATGGTTGAGAAGTTTGTGTTTTCTAACATGAATTTATTAGGAAATATTTCATCAAAAGAATATTCATGTGTTCCTGCAAGGGCTTGAGCATTCTTTGAAATTTGCTTGAGTTCTTTAGCTAACTCATCTAATCCGTTCATTTTAAAAGACATATAGTTTTCCTCCTTTCTATTGAGATTTTGACTAAAACGGTGAGAGGTCCTAGTCGCACTTTCATTGTATGATAAAAAACAATGTTTGTCAATATATGGTGTTTTTTCGAAAGATACGGTCACAAAAGGCACAATATGTTGTAAAAAGACATACAAAGAAATAAAAACTATAAAAATAAAGTCAGATAAGGAGGAAAAACCCATGCTCTGGGAAAAAATATCTGAAAAACTTTCAGAGAAAAATTGGACAGTTTATAAACTTTGTTTAAAAGCTGGTGTTGGTACAGCTGGGATTTATCGTTTAAGGGATGGAGTGGTGAAAGATTTATATTTTGATACGGTCAAAAAAATTGCTGACGCACTGGAAATCAGCATAGATGAACTAAGATAAAACAAAAAAGCACCTGACGGCAATCAGGCGCATACTTAAATATTCAACATGATTATAACACGAAAGAGAGGAAATTGCATGCCGAAAACAGAAATTACTTATAAGCCAGTTGATGCGGACGAAAAAGCTACGCATGGTGATTACAAGCATCTTTGTCAGAGGTGGGAAGGATTGACTCCAGGAACTGCAAAAGTCTGGGCAGGTGAAATGCGAGAACATCCAGACTTCAAGCAGTTCATCGATAACCCAACTCATAAAATTGTATTTATCGATTATGAAGGATTTCGCATGTTCGTCAAATGGAAAAGTCGTAATCGCTATCGTGCGAAGAAAGAAACTTTATCAGAAATGCTTGAGAATATGAAAAAAGAAAAAATGTTAGGAGTATAGGGGAGAGAAGAAATGTTTGAACCACCATTAGTTAACCAATTATTAGGAACTGGCGCAGTGATTTTAGGATTTATTAGCGCAGGTATTCTAGCTCATCAGTTAGAAAAGCAAAAAGAGGAAGAAAGACGATTGCAAGAAGAGTATGATACGCAAGTGATTAGAACTTGTAATGAATTGCTTGAAATGGGTCGTGAGATTGAAAGAGAACAAATCCGCAAGAATGTCCGCAGAGAGTTCAAGGGCTTCACATTTGACAACGAACCGCCTCAAGGATTGCGACCTGAGCCATTAGCCTTACCAGAACCACGAAGATCACGCTATGCAAAGTATTTGGGATAGAGCAAAGGAGACGCAAATGACCAGAATTGAACTTGAAAACCGTGTGTGGCTTTTGGCCAATCATGAAGAAAAAAACGAATTACTGGATCTTGGGCTAACATCCAAGGCCAGATATGTGAAACGAGTGCTTGAACTTGGAAAGGTGTATGCTCATGTTTGATTACGACAGAGACATAATGCAACCGCCTGAAGAACGTGAAGAACTCGACCCAAGCGAGTACATCTATGTTGGATGTGGGCAGTATCGATACGTGGGTGATGAAATATGATCCAAGAGCTACACACAGAAATCGACAATTGGCGGTCTGACTATATCCATCTCGGCCGAGAACTCGGAGAAATCATCAACGACCAACAGGATATTATTTTGAAATTGCAAACCGAAAATCGACGCTTAAAGCGTGAAAATTGGAATCTTAAGAAGACGAAAGGAAGAAAGAAATGAAAAAACGATTATATTACAAAAAATGGAAACAAGAATTGAGAGAGGCAATGAGAGAAGAAATTGATGGCGATTATCTAACCGAGAAAATGGTTAGAAAAATGAGTATTAGCGATATGTCACACTATTTGAACCGATTAGCATTAGAAGAAGCTGGATACTGTGGAACAATGTTTAATTACTAAAAGAAGGATGGGAATAAAATGAGTTACGAACAAATATCAGAATCAACATATTTTCAAAATGTAGAACACTGGAACCGTTTTGCTAGAGAAGTTAGAGAATTTGGCGGTCTAGGAATTTGTGACGATGAAACAGGCGAAGAGCTTTACACAATTTAAGGAGAAGAAAATGACAAATAATCAATTAGCGACGCAGACAAAACGCGACATTACTACTGACCCAAGTTCATTGACTGGGGCAGACATTAAAAAGTATTTTGACCCACAAAACCTACTGACTGAAAAACAAATAGGTCAGGCTCTAGCCTTATGTAAAGGTCGCAATCTTAACCCATTTGCTAATGAGGTGTACATTGTGGCTTACAAAAATCGTAATGGAGGCACAGAGTTCAGTTTGATTGTCTCTAAAGAGGCTTTCTTGAAGCGTGCCGCTCAATGTAAAGACTATGAGGGCTTTGAGGCTGGAGTAGTGGCAGTGGATGGCGAGGGCGTTATGCACGAACGCAAGGGGGCAATCATGCTCCCAGGGGACACACTGATAGGCGGATGGGCGAGAGTGTACCGCAAAAATTTCAAGGTACCTGTGGAAATCTTTGTTAGCCGTGAGGAATATGACAAGAAACAAAGCACCTGGAACTCTATGCCAGCTACCATGATTAGAAAGACGGCTCTGGTAAATGCTCTTAGAGAGGCTTTCCCTGAGGACTTAGGCAATATGTACACAGAGGATGACGGTGGAGAAACATTTGACCGTATCAAAGATGTCACACCTCAAGAAAGTCGAGAGGATGTCGTAGTACGCAAGATGGCTCAGATTGAACAATTCAACAAAGTACAAGAGGCGAATCACCCAGTTCCTGAACCTACTCAAGTTGAGGAGTCGATCCAGAGCGAACCGTTACAAGGCGAACTATTAGAAGAAATGGAGTACTAACATGCAAGAATTACAAGTTATTGATGATAAGAAAATCAATAAAATCTATGAAATGATTACAACAGATGAGCTTACTAGAGAGTCTTTTGAAAAAGACCTTATAGAGGCTACTGAAAAGTACAAGGACTATATTCCTACAGCTAGCACTCTCAAAGACGACAAGGCAAAGCGAGCTGAATTTAATAAGCTAATTGAGTCTAAAAATCGTATCCGTATCGACACTAAAAACTTGCTATCAGAGACGGCTAACACATGGGATAGTTATGCTAAGTCAATTATTGAACCATTTGCAGCCGTAGTTAGTGAATTTGATAAAGGTATTAAGGAAATTGAAGAACATCAAAGACAACTAAAAATAGATACGGTTAAGAGTTACATAGCCAACAAATCGGCTGAGTACATGCTAGACCCTCGTCTATTTGACGAGAAGGCCCTTGAGTACATCAAGGCTGGCGATTTCATGGCTGACGGTGTTACGCTCAAGAAAGTTACGATGAAGTCGCTGGACGACATGATTACATTTGAGTATCAGAAGCAAGAAGAGTACAAGAAAACCATCTCAGCCATCTCAGGGCAATGTGCTGAGTACGGAATGACAGACCAGCCATATATTCGGATGTTGAAAGACATGACTTTGCTTGAAGTGCTGGAGCAAATCAAGGCAGATTACGCTTTTGAAAAGCAAAAGGAAGAGTTGAGATTGGCTCAAGAGCAAGCTGAACGAGAACGTGAGGAAGTTTTAACTCAACAAGAAAATGAACATCCAGAGTTTAGAACAATCCTTGGATGTCATATCGACGAGGAAACGCAAGAATTTGACCCAGAAACGGGCGAAATCTTAGACGGTGGGCAATTATCCCAAAACCCACAAGAAGCCGTCAGAGGGGCTGAAAATGGGTTAAAACGATATACCCAAAAAATGACCTTGGAAGTATATTTCTCCGACACGGAAGAAAAAGACTATTTCAAGAATAGCCTTGCGGATTTGGGATTTGAATACAAGAAAAACTACACTGTTCAAGGTTATCAACGAATTGAGCCGTTGACGCAGACAGAGCTTGAAACGAAATTATAGAAGTTTGGGATGTTATCAAAGGAAAGTGAGGAAAGAATGAAAATCTATATTGAACAAGATGACGTAAAATTGAGTTTTGAGAGAGCGCAGGAACTTGACTATCAAACCTTATTCAAAGCCTATCAAATGGTTACAGGGTCTGACGAAATTCTTGAGGATTTGAGTCGGAAAGAGCCTGGGGATATAAAGACAGTTTTAAAAAATGATGCTGAAAAAATAGCTGAAATCGATCATGTCAATATCAAAGAAGTCACAGACAGGTTTTCAGCAAAATTTAGCGGAAGTCCAGCGGTTTCTCAGAAACCAAGTGAGAAGGTAGATGTCGATTTACAATGCCCATTTTGCGGATGCGCGAAGCGGTGGAAAGTCCCGTCTTACTTTACATTCATGAATTTCCCTGACTGCCAAGGCTCAATTTTCTTGTCTTGGGCGACGGGAGTCAAAGGCGAATTGGATGACAATGGATTTTATTTCAGAGGGGACAGCCCGATGAAGTTCAAAGAGCAGACAGATGAATTCGAGGATATGTTTACTGTTGAAGAATCAAAATAACCAAACCCAACTATTTCCATTTTGGAAACAACTCAAAAACCAACAAGCCGTGCATTCTTGTAAAACTGCGAACTAGAAAATGCGTCAGTGACACTTATGTGACTTTGGATGAATGACGCAAAGAATTTCACTCACGCTTGCCTTGCTCACAATTTGGCAGGCGTGGGATTTTGGTGGAAAATATGGCAGAGATGAGATTATAGAACTGAATGAGGTGTTTTGATGAATAGACTAAAAGAATTAAGACAAAAAAACGAGATAACTCGAGATAAACTCTCACAAGAACTTGATATAAATTTAAGAACTATTCAACGTTGGGAAAACGGAGAAAGCCAAATCAAACCAAATAAAGCCCAACAATTGGCTGAATATTTTGGAGTAAACGTAGGTTATCTACTGGGATATGAACCAGAAGGTATGCCAAAGAGGTCAATCTATGGAGAAGTTTATTCAGCATTACTTAGAGTGAAATCTGAAAATCCTAATCATGATGACCGCGTGGCAATTCGTGAGGTATGTATGGAACTAATCGAAGCGACACTCGAGGGGTATTGATGAAAGAACGATTGATTTTAGAGATAGAACCTAAACCACAATCCAGACCCAGATTTGCAAAACGTGGGAATTTCGTTAAAGCATACGAAGAACAGGATATGAAAATCTGGCGTGATCATTGCCAGTTACTGATTGCTAAACAGTACGCTGGTAAGTCTATGCTTGAGGGAGCACTGAGGGCACGGATTAGATTTTATATCAAACCGCCTCAATATATATCTAAGGTCAAGAAGAACCGGCAAGCGCTACTGGATGAAGTTATGCCAGTAGACAAGAAGCCTGATATTGATAATTATG
>NZ_VMLG01000044.1:0-8334 GCF_013276565.1 Streptococcus sp. 53 | reverse complement strand
AGTCGTGGGAAAAGTTTGAGGAGTAGGAAAATGGAAGAAGTAATTACAATAAGTAAACGTGAATTACAAGAAATGATTGCTGAAGCAGTCGCCAATAAAATAGTTAAGATTAGAAAAGATTTTGGTCAAGTCGCTATCACTGATGAAGATATTCGTATCGTAAATAACAATCATCCTAAAGTCCTTGATTTACTTCAAAATCCTTATAAGAGAGAAATGGGTAGTGCAATCTATCCAATCATAACAGGGGTCCGTTGGGATAGTAATATTGGTAGTGACTCTAAAATATTTTTAACAAACAGGTTGATGAATAAAAGAGGAATTTACTATCATTCGAAACCGAATCTTTATAGTTCCCTCATCCATGAACAATTAAAATCTCTTGTTTTATCTTTACATGGTGCAACAGTAATAAAAGATTTGACAGATGATGAGTTTCAAAACGCTTTGGAAACATATAACGAATTTAAAAATTTCTTTTTGGATAGGTACAACGTCCGTCTAACAAAATTAAAACAGGAATTTCCAGAATTATAAAACAAAAAAGCACCTAGCAAAGTCAGATACTCAACGGAAAGATTTGAGGAATAGGAGGAATGACATGAACGAAGTTATTAAAGTGACTGTGAATGACAATCAAGAACCGGTTGTATCAGCAAGACAATTACACAAAACCCTTGAAGTTAAGACAAGATTTAGCCAATGGGTGGAACAAAACTTTAAAGGGTTTGAAGAAAATTATGATTTTTGCTCCGTAGTTACAACTACACAGCTAAATCAATATGGTGGAACAAAGGAATTGCAAGACTATGCTTTATCATTGGACACTGCAAAACACTTAGCAATGATGTCGAAAACCGACAAAGGAAAAGAAGTCAGACAGTACTTCATCCAAGTAGAAAAGGACTTCAACAGTCCTGAGAAGATTATGGCAAGAGCCTTGCTCATGGCTGATCAGAAAGTCCACAAGCTGGAGGCTCAGATTGAAGCGGACCGTTCTAAGGTGTTATTTGCAGACGCAGTAAGTGCAAGTAAGTCATCTTGTCTAATCGGTGAACTAGCTAAAATTCTGAAACAGAATGGGATTGACATTGGTCAAAACAAGCTCTTCCAGTGGTTACGCTCTAACGGCTACATCATTAGTCGACGTGGAGAGTCTTGGAACCAACCAACACAGAAAAGCATGCAGTTAGGTCTATTTGAGTTGAAAAAGACAAACATCAATCATGCTGACGGTCACACCACTGTCAACACAACAACTAAGGTCACAGGCAAAGGACAGCAGTACTTTATCAATAAGTTCCTTAATCAGGAATGTCTAACAGGTTAGAAAAGGACGAAAGTGATTGAAATAAGCGAAGAGAAAGGAGAGCGTATGACAGACTTTAAAAATTTAGATTGTCAATTTATCTTTCAAGAATGCGACTGAAAATTATACTGCTGTTAGTAATAGTTTTATCAACGATCCAAAACTGGACTTTACAGCTGTTGGTATTATGATGGTGGTGCTGGCTAATCACCCAAACTGGCAAGTCTATCCAGAGGAGATAGCCAAGCGAAAAGGTGTTAATCGGAAGACAATCGATAAGTATTTCAAAATTTTCGAAGAGGCTGGATATTTGCGAAAAATCCGAAAAAAACCTCCTGGAAATGGAGGGAGTCATATATTCAGATTCTTTTCAGATGTAAAAATATCTGATTTCCAATTCGATATTATGAAACAGAGATTAAACCTGTCTATCAAAAAGGCGTCTATGAATTATAATTCTGACATTCCAAAAAGTGAGATGTCAGAAAGTGAGATGTCAGAAAGTGAGATGTCAGAAAGTGAGATGTCAGAAAGTGAGATGTCAGATTTTGGGCACTAATAAATATTAACTAACAACAAGTATTAAATAACAATAAATATTAAAAGACAACAAGTCCTACTTCTCTAAATAAAAGAAAGAGAGAAGTTTAAAATTTCTAATTTAGGACTTTGGTTTGAAAGGAAAAGTAGAAAGGAAGACAGAGGGATGGCTAAACTGAATATCTCTTTAAGAAGCACGTCTGTAGATGAAGCTATTGAAAAAATAGCTCGCATTAAAGAAGCACATCCAGAAGATGTGCTCCAAATAGATGTTACGATTCTGGGTGATTGTCTTTTAGATTCGTAACAGTTTCATAGAATCGCTTGTAGAATTGTTCAATAGCTTCTTCTGGTAATCCAGACTTTGGAACACTATGTGCAACTCGAGCATTAAAGTGTTCGACGGTAATTTTTGTAAGTTCTAAAGCGATTTCTTTGTCAGATAGTGCCATTAGATCTCCTCCTTTCTATTGGGATTTTGACTAAAACGGTGAGAGGTCCTAGTCAAGATTATTATAGCAATTTAGGAGGATATTTCATCAGTCTTGAGACCGATATAGGAGGTTGAATGGAAGATAAAGTCATTGAACTTGCTGATTACTTCATCAGCGAATCTAAAACGTACAGAGAAGCTAAGATAGCATGTGAGAAGCTATTGAAACAAGTTAGTCATGAGATTGAGCTCAGGGCGCTGGAAAGTAAGATTTTTTAACCAAAAAAGCACCTGACGGCAATCAGGCGCATACTAAAATATTCAACATGATTATAACACGAAAGAGAGGAAATTGCATGCCGAAAACAGAAATTACTTATAAGCCAGTTGATGCGGACGAAAAAGCTACGCATGGTGATTACAAGCATCTTTGTCAGAGGTGGGAAGGATTGACTCCAGGAACTGCAAAAGTCTGGGCAGGTGAAATGCGAGAACATCCAGACTTCAAGCAGTTCATCGATAACCCAACTCATAAGATTGTATTTATCGATTACGAAGGATTTCGCATGTTCGTCAAATGGAAAAGTCGTAATCGCTATCGTACGAAGAAAGAAACTTTATCAGAAATGCTTGAGAATATCAAGAAAGAAAAATTGTTAGGAGTATAAAAATGTTTGAACCACCACTAATTAGCCAGCTTTTAGGAACTGGCGCAGTGATTTTGGGATTTATCAGCGCAGGGTTTCTAGCTCATCAGTTAGAAAAGCAAAAAGAGGAAGAAAGACGACTTCAAGAAGAGTATGATACGCAAGTGATTAGAACTTGTGATGAATTGCTTGAAATGGGCCGTGAAATTGAAAGAGAACAAATCCGCAAGAATATCCGTCGGGAGTTCAAAGGCTTTACGTTTGACAATGAACCGCCTGTAGGCTTGCGCCCAGAACCTCTAGCATTGCCAGAACCACGAAGAGCACGCTATGCAAAGCATTTGGGATAGAGCAAAGGAGACGCTAATGACTAGAATTGAACTTGAAAACCGTGTATGGCTTTTGGCCAATCATGAAGAAAAAAACGAATTACTGGATCTTGGGCTAACGTCCAAGGCCGGATATGTAAAACGAGTTCTGGAACTTGGAAAGGTGTATGCTCATGTTTGATTACGACAGAGATATAATGCAACCACCTGAAGAACGTGAAGAACTTGACCCAAGCGAGTACATCTATGTTGGATGTGGGCAGTATCGATACGTGGGTGATGAAATATGATTCAGGAACTACTTGCAGAAATCGATAACTGGCGAGCTGAATATATTCATCTTGGCCGAGAGCTGGGGCAAATCATCAACGAACAACAGGACGTTATTTTGAAATTGCAAAACGAAAACAGACGTATAAAACGTGAGAATTGGAACCTTAAGAAGACGAAAGGAAGAAGGAAATGACACAGATAACTAACAAAGGGAAGTCATTTATAAGAGCAGAGGTCTCTGAAAAACAAAAAGAATATATCGGACTTCTTGCTAAGCTAAGAGGTGTAACAACGCAAGAGCTTCTAGGTCAAGTCGTGGAACGTTTTATTGACGGGAATTTGCAACTTATTCAAGACTATAATAATGAATTAGATGCCTTAAACAGTAAGTCTAGACGCAGAATTAACATGAATACATAGGAGAAAACAAAATGGCAAATGAACTAACACACAAACAATTTTTTAACTCACCAGCAGTAAAACAGAAATTCTCAGAGGTGGTGAACGGAAACGGGCAACAGTTCGTAGCTAGCTTGCTGAGCGTTGTGACGAATAATAACTTACTGGCTAAAGCTACAAATGAAAGCATCATGACCGCCGCTATGAAGGCTGCAGTCCTAAATCTGCCAATCGAACCTAGCCTTGGATATGCTTATATCGTACCTTACAAGAACCAAGCACAATTCCAAATCGGATACAAAGGATTGATTCAGCTAGCACAACGTAGCGGACAAGTGACACGATTGAACGCAGGGGAAATCTACGAAAGCCAATATAAAGGGTTTAACCCTCTTACTGAGGATCTTGAAGTGGATATGTCTGCTATTCCAAAAGAAAAAGAAAAGGTTGTCGGATACTTTGCATTCATGCGCCTTGCAAATGGTTTTGAAAAAACTGTATTTTGGACCAAAGAACGAGTTCAAGCGCATGGTAAGAAGTACAGTCAGTCATTCTCTAGTAAGTACAGTCCCTGGCAGTCTGATTTTGATGCTATGGCCAGAAAAACAGTATTGAAGCGTATGTTATCAACATACGCCCCTCTTTCGACGGAATTACAAGATGCGATTGTGGCAGACAACGAAGATAGTACAATTTCAAACAAGAACGAAATGAAAGACGTTACTCAAGAACCAGTTACTGAAACTTTGGACGGTATCCTAGGAGCCTCTAGCGAGCTCACGGAGGGCGATAACGTGATGGACGGAGAATTTGCCGAAGAAACTAAAACACCCCCAAAAACGGCTGAAAAAACGGCAAATCCTGACGAGTTAGCTTCTACCGAATACCCAGCAGATGAAATTCCAGCCTTTAACGAAGAAACGGGCGAAGTTTTGGAAGAGATCAGCTTCTTCGAGGGAAACACGACCAACATTAAGGAGTAGGCCATGGAAGAACTAACACAAGAGAACTACTACCAGGACACAAACTGGTTGACAAACTCACGTTTTAAACGGTATCAGCAATGCCAAGCCAAGGCCTTTGCTTTGGACAACGGAGAATGGACTGAGGAGAGAGACGAAACGCCTCTTCTTCTTGGGAACTACGTTCACAGTTATTTTGAAAGTCCAGAAGCTCATCGGCAATTCATGGACGAAAATGGCGACAAGCTCCTGGCTAAGACTGGCAAGAACAAGGGAAACCTCAAATCCGATTTTGTGATTGGCAATAAGATGATTGCAAGTCTAAAGGACGACGATGGATTTAATCATTTGTATCACGGTTATCCGTCAGACGAAGTTCAAAAAGAGTTGATTGTTTATGGAGAAATCGAAGGCGTACCAGTCAAAGGGAAGCTAGATAGCGTGAATCTAAGCCGTGGTTATTTCGTTGATTTGAAAACCATGAAGTCCATCTACGCTGAAGAATGGAGCGTAGAACTTAAAAAGAAAGTTCCTGCAGCAGTTAACAATATTCTTAACTTTGGATATCATGGACAACTTGGCCTATATCGTGAATTGCTGAAACAAATGACTGGGAATGATTTTAGACCATACATTGTAGCGGTCAGTAAGGAAAACGTGCCAGATCGTGACATTTTGAAAATCGATGATGAATGGCTTGAAGAAGGTTTAGACAAAATCAAGTCTGAAATTGTAGAAGTTTGGAATGTTATCCAAGGTCGGAAAGAACCTAAAAAATGTAGTCATTGCGATTATTGCAGAAGTCAGAAAAAACTGAATGCAGTAGTTAGCTTGAATGACTTGATTGAAAGTAATTATTAAGTTTAAAAAAGTGAGGAAAGAATGAAAATCTATATTGAACAAGATGACGTAAAATTGAGTTTTGAGAGAGCGCAGGAACTTGACTATCAAACCTTATTCAAAGCCTATCAAATGGTTACAGGGTCTGATGAAATTCTTGAGGATTTAAGTCAGAAAGAACCCGGGGATACAAAGACAGTTTTAAAAAATGATGCTGAAAAAATAGCTGAAATCGATCCTGTCAATATCAAAGAAGTCACAGACAGGTTTTCAGCAAAATTTAGCGGAAGTCCAGCGGTTTCTCAGAAACCAAGTGAGAAGGTAGATGTCGATTTACAATGCCCATTTTGCGGATGCGCGAAGCGGTGGAAAGTCCCGTCTTACTTTACATTCATGAATTGCCCTGACTGCCAAGGCTCAATTTTCTTGTATTGGGCGACGGGAGTCAAAGGCGAATTGGATGACAATGGATTTTATTTCAGAGGGGACAGCCCGATGAAGTTCAAAGAGCAGACAGATGAATTCGAGGATATGTTTACTGTTGAAGAATCAAAATAGACAAAACCAACTATTTCCATTTTGGAAACAACTCAAAAACCAACAAGCCGTGCATTCTTGTAAAACTGCGAACTAGAAAACGTCAGTAAAGGTCATGTGACCTTGGACGAGCGACTGCCCGTATTTAGCCAATTCTCACAAAGGCAGTCGCATTTTTTTAGATAAACAGATGAAATTTTTGGATTTATTCGCTGGCATCGGCGGTTTTCGTCTTGGTATGGAGTCCGCCGGGCATGAATGCGTTGGATTTTGTGAAATAGACAAATACGCTAGAGCCAGTTATAAAGCGATACATAACACAGAAGGAGAAATTGAATTACATGACATTACAAGAGTCACAGATGAGTCTATTCGAAGATTCGGAAGTGTGGACGTTATCTGTGGGGGCTTTCCGTGCCAAGCTTTCTCAATTGCAGGAAACAGACGAGGTTTTGAAGATACACGAGGAACTTTGTTCTTTGAAATTGCTAGGTTCGCATCTATTCTCAGACCTAAATATTTATTCCTTGAGAACGTCAGAGGACTCCTCAACCATGATGGAGGGGCTACATTTGAAACCATCATCCGAACCTTGGACGAATTGGGGTATGATGTGGAATGGCAAGTGCTTAATAGCAAGAATTTTGGAGTCCCCCAAAATCGGGAACGTGTGTTCATTATCGGACATCTTAGAGGAGAACGTACCAGAAACGTTTTTCCTATCAGCGGAGAAAGTGAACAATCTGATCATCAACCACCAAAAATAGAAATTATAGGCAATACTAGAAATCCGAATGGCACAAGTAAAGGAACTAAAAGCGTGGTCTATGGTTCAGGTGGTGTAGTGGGAACTTTAACCGCAACAGATTACAAAGAGCCTAAGCAGGTCGCTATAAAACAGTTCGGAATCCTGCAACCCAATTTTAATCAATGTGGAGTGGTTTACGAAACAGACGGCATCGCACCAACAATCCGAGCCTATCAAGGTGGAGGTCTTGAACCTAAAATCATTCAGCGTGGTCATGGGTATAATAAAGGCGGAGAATATGACATCGCTCCTACTTTAACTAGCAATGGCTATCACGAAAACAACATCCTAAGAATCAAGGAAGCGACTACTCAAGGATATCCAGAGGCAGAGGTTGGGGATAGTGTGAACTTATCACACCCAAACTCTAAAACAAGGCGAGGACGAGTTGGGAAGAAAGTAGCCAATGCCCTCTTGACTGTAGAAAGTCAAGGAGTAATTGAGCCTGATTTTAGAATTAGAAAGCTGACACCTCGTGAATGTTGGAGATTGCAAGGATTTCCAGATTGGGCTTTTGATAAAGCACAAGAAGTGAATAGCAACAGTCAATTATACAAACAAGCAGGAAATAGCGTGACAGTCAATGTTATAGCTGCAATAGCAAAGGAATTTAGATAAACAGGAGAAAAACAAATGCAAAAAACAGCGGTAATTAATCCGCCTTTTACAATCGTAATAAACAAAACAGAACAGAATATCGAAATTGTCGGGAGCTCGTTGTGGAGTCCAGTAGCAGAATTTGTAAAACAAGATAAACAGCTATCACTAGATGAAAACGGCGACTTATTTGAGCCTGAATACAAGCTGGTGCTAGAAGCTAAACAATCTGTTGATATGATTTTGGATAACGCCTATGAAGCTGGAGAATTTGCCAAAGATACCAAAGAAGTTCAGACCCTCTTTAAATTTATTGAAGAAAACAAAAAGAATCTATTTGAAGAATTGGGATTCCATGGAGTCTTGCTATGAAGCTTGTCCTGAACATTGAGCCTAAACCACAATCACGGCCAAGATTTGCAAGGCGTGGGAGTTTTACCACGACTTATGAAGACAAGGACATGAAAGCCTGGCGCAATCATTGCCAGCTGCTCATTGCTAATCAGTACATGGGCCAGCCTATTCTTGAGGGAGCTTTGAGGGCAAAGGTTAGATTTTATATCAAACCTCCTCAGTACATTTCCAAAGTCAAGAAGAACCAGCAAGCGCTACTGGATGAAGTTATGCCAGTAGACAAGAAACCTGATATTGATAATTATG